>NZ_DBHLDX010000029.1:10657-24241 GCF_057312375.1 Fretibacterium sp. | reverse complement strand
ACGAGATGACGCGCGACGAAACGATCCGTCGAGTTGCCCGCGCCGAGGGCGAGGCGAGAGGCATTGCCTCCACAGCGCGACGGATGCTGGCGCGGGGCGTTTCGTCCGAGCAGGTCGTTGACTTCACCGGCCTCTCCCCTGACGAAGTCGAGGCGCTGCGGAGGGATCAGCCGTGAGGCTGACCGCGAAGTCTACAGGACAGGCGCTCCCGAAGCAGGGGCGCCTGTCGCTTTAAAAGCTCTTTCAAAAATGGTGCGTGTTCTCTTAGGGGTTCGCCTCGGCGTCCGCTGGGCGCTCGGCTGAGGCCGCGACGGGTTCGGACCGCTCCAGCTTCCCGGTGAGGTCCAGCATCTCGACGGGGGCCTCGATGGCCTCGGCCCTCTCCCCGATGAGCGCCACCCCCTCCGGCTCGTCGCGGAACACGATCTCCGCGTCCACGCCCGTGGACTTCATGATGGCCCCCAGGAGGCGCTTGACGTTCTCGTCGGCGCGCTTCAGGATGACCCCGTCCCGCATCACGTGCTGGCGCACCGTCTCCAGGTCCGCCGCCACCTCGCGGTTCTGGTCGTCCAGCCGGATGGGGTTGAAGAGGCCGTTGGTCTGATCGTAGACCTCGTAGCTCGAGGCGTCCGGGGCGATGTGCGTGATGCGGCTGTGGGGGATCGTGATGCGGACGCGGTTTACGCCGAACCGTTCCGATATCCTGACCTCGGACAGGTCACAGCCGCAGACGATGTCCCCGCTGTAGCACATCAGGAGCTTCCGCGTCGTGCCGGGGAGGTGCCTCAGGATGGGGATGTCCAGCGCCCCCCGAAAGTCGACGCGGGAGAGGAAGCGCGCGCGGACCGTGGCCAGCTCGCTGACGTTCCGGATGGCGTCCATGACGGTGGTCCGCACGGAGCGGGCCCTCTCCGGCCCGCGGCGGCGCGTCAGGAGCAGGACGTTCAGGGCGACGGACACGACCAGCAAAAACGCGACGATCAGGTGCAGTTGAAAACCCATGCCTCAAGCCTCCAATGCAGAACAAATTTTCGTGGGGTTTGTCTTCGCAGCCTACGGCTGCATCTCCCCTGCGATGCGGCGCCGAATTTCCGTTATGGGGAGCCCGTGTTCGATTGCGAGGCGCTTCAGGTCCTCGTACTCCGGCGTCCGGCGCAGGGGGGTGTCACCGATGAGGGCCGTCTTGACGTTCAACTCCCCCAGCATGGTGGACACGCGGTCGATCCTCCAGTTCAGCCGTTCGCGCGTCACGTCGATCCGGCGCACGCCCTGGGAGGTGGTCTCCCGAAGCATGGTCGAGGTCAGGTCCTTCGCCTGCTCCGGGGCCGCCAGGCAGCAGAAGCGGACGGCGGGGCGGCTCTTCTTCATGTAGATGGGCTCCGTCCAGACGTCGAGGGCCCCGTCGCGGAACAGCTTCTCGCTCACGGGCTCGAAGTCCTGGGGGTTCATGTCGTCGATGTTGCACTCCAAAAGCACCAGACGCTCGCGCACCAGGCCATTGTCCTCCGCGCCGGACTCCATCAGGAGCGCGCGCAGGACGTTCGGCATGTCGGGCGTCGTGCGGTTCCCTAGCCCGAAGCCCGACGCCATGATGCGCCCCGGGGGGATGGGGCCAAAGCCATCCGCCAACATCCCGATCAGGAGCGCGCCGGTGGGCGTGGTGCGCTCCATGGGCTCCCCCTCGGCGAACACGGGCAGCCCGTGCAGCAGGACCTCCGTGGCCGGGGCCGGTACGGGCAGCACGCCGTGGGCGCAGCGCACGGTCCCTGACCCCGTGTTGATGGGTGAGGAGATCACCCGCGGCCACCCCAGGAAGTCCATCAGGATGAAGGTCCCCACGATGTCGATGATGGAGTCCACCGCGCCGACCTCGTGGAAGTGGACCTGGTCCGGCCTGACGCCGTGGACCTTGGCCTCCGCCTGAGCCAGGAGGGAGAAGGCCCGCAGGGCCTCGCGCTTCACCCGGTCGCTCAGTCCGCTCCCCGCGATCAGTTCCTCGACGTCGGCCAGGTGGCGGTGCGCGTGTTCGTGCCCGCCGTGCGCGGGCTCCTGTTCCCGGTGCCCGCCGTCCTCGCCGTCGTGAGGCGTGCCGGGCAGGATGACGTCGAAGTTGATGCCCGCGATGCCGTTCTTCACGCCCTCCTCGATGACGAGCTCATACTCCTCCGGCGCGAGCGCCGTCACCTTCTTCAGCCCGTCCCGCAGGACGGAGGGGGAGGGCACCAGGTTCAGCAGCGCGCCGACGATCATGTCCCCCGCCGCGCCGGCGAAGCAGTCCAGGTAGAGCGTCCTCATCGTCTTTCCTCCTCCTTCAGCGCCATGTCCATCTTCTTCCCCACCGCCCGACGTGCACCGCCGAGGAAGAAGTACCGTGGAGCCTCGTTCCCGTCCTGCGCGTAGCGCAACAGGTCCTTGAAGGGGTCAGTCCCCTGAAGGGGTCTCGGGGCCGGAGCGGCGGAGGGAGGCGACGGGGGCTCCGGCGCGGGGCGCGGGACGCTCCCGGCGTTGCGCAGCACGGCCCGCATCTCACCCTCCTGAGGTTCCTCGTGCAGCATGGGGGCCACGGAGGCCGCGTCGACCTCGCAGGCGAAGGCAACGTCCGGCCCGTAGCCGATCTTGTTCAGAAAGACGGCATGGTCCGCGGTCTGCACGGAGCTCAAGAGCTTGTCGCCGCTGGTGCGCCACGTCAGGAGGGCCAGGCGGGCGCTGTCCGCCAGCAGGAGGTCCGGAGCGCGTCGGGTGAGCTCATCCAGGATGACCCCGGCGCATATCGTGTCGTCCCAGGCGGGGCGGCGCTTGCGCCCAGCGCAGAGGATGCCGATGCGGGACCCCAGGGAGAGCGCGCAGTTCAGGGCGGCTGTGGCGTTGCGCGCGCAGGCGACGACGACGGGGACCCCCGTCGCGGCGGCGCTCAGAAGGGCCCCCGTGCCGTTGGTCGTGGCCATGACGGCGCGGGGGTGTTCCCGGATGAGGTCGCGGGTCAGGTCCAGCGGCGAGTTGCCGAGGTCGAAGCCCTGGGGCGGGATGCCGTTCTCCTCGCCCATCAGGAGGGGGGCGGCTCCCTCGTTCGCCAGGGTACGGGCCAGGCGCCGCGCCGCCTCCACGGAGCCGACGGGGAACAGGTCGCCCCCGCCCAGCTCGAACCAGCGCGTTATCACCGTGGTGGCGCGCAGGACATCGATGACCATCCACACGTCAACGGCCGGCAGGTGCTCCCCGCACGACAGCACCACGTCGGCCTCAATTGGTTTTGCCATAAGCCATCCCTCCCGTGTCAACGTGCACCATTATAACCCACGGGAAGCGCCGGGAGGAACGGGCAGCGGGCGGGGGAGCCCGCCGCCGTCCCGCAGGACCGGCGCCTGCCCGCCGCACCGTTAGGGGAGCAGGTCAGCGCCGCCTCAAGAGGAGGCCTCCGGCAAGCGCGAGTCCGAGGGCCCCGACGAGGCCGAGGCTGCAGCCGCCGCCTCCCTCGCCGCTCCCCTTGGAACCGCCGCCCGACGAGGCGGCCTTCTGGGATATCCACATCGTGCCGCCGACGGAGGCGTCCGCCGTCCCGTCCGGCACCACCAGCAGGCCGTTCATCAGCTGCGCACCACTGGGGGCCGCGCCGCCTAC
Source organism: Fretibacterium sp. (assembly GCF_057312375.1). NCBI lineage: Bacteria > Thermotogati > Synergistota > Synergistia > Synergistales > Aminobacteriaceae > Fretibacterium > Fretibacterium sp. The sequence continues at coordinate 20,623 of NZ_DBHLDX010000029.1, read as the reverse complement.
GTTGGCCAGGTACGCCGTCAGGGCGACGGTGACGCCGTTGTTCCCGCGGGCGAGCTTCAGAGCGCCCTTCGCCGCCGCGTCCTGAGCGCTGACCCCTCCGGCGCCGATGACGTTCCAGCCGGCCGCCCCCGCTGCGGGGACGAAGTCCACTCGGAGGGCCTTGAAGAGCTCAGGGGCCGACGGGACCTCCGTCACCTTGCGGCCCAGGAGCTTCGAGAGCGTCTCCCAGCTGAAGCTCCACCGGTACAGCAGGGCCAGCACCTCGCCCTTTTTGCGCCCGCCGAGGGTCAGGGACGCGCCGGGCTTCTCGGCCGTGTAGCCCTCGATGGAGAAGCCGCTGGCGGACTTGACGGTGATGGGCGCGGAGGACCCCAGCTTCGTGATCTGGCTGGCGCTGGCAGACCAGGCGCCGCGAAAGGCCGCCTGAAACGCTCCGGCCTGCACCAGAGCGGGGTCCACGTCGGCAAAGACAAGAGTGCTGCCGCTCGACGCGGCCGCCTCGTTGTAGATGCCCAACTGCTGCCAGATGCGCGGGTGGATGTTCAGGTAGTCCGAAACGTCCTTCTCCACGGTCAGGGTGACCGAGTCCGTGGCGGGGGAGCCGTTCATGGAGTTCGACTTCGTCGTGGCGCGGATGACCGTCGTGCCCAGGCTCAGGGCCACCAGGTTTCCGTTGTCGTCGATGTGGGCCACGCCCGTGTTGCTGCTGTGCCAGGTGACCGGCACGGGGGCTGCGATCCTCTTGCCGCCCTGGTCGTAGGCTTCGGCGATCAGGCTGGCAGTCTGGCCGATGGACGTCAGCGAGTTGGGGACGCCGCTGATGCGGATGGTGGCCAGGCCACCCAGGCCGCCCGGGTTGTCCGGATCGTTGGCGGACCCGCCCGTTCCGCGCTCATAGGCACCGATGTCGTTGTCCCCCACCGAGGAAGCGTCCCGGTCCTGACCGCGCTCGTCCGTGTGCGTTTTACCCCCGTCGGTCTTGGAGATTCCGGAGAAATAAATGACGAAGCGGCTGCTGGCGTAGCGGTTCGGGATACGATCCAGCAGATGGTTGGGCGGGTTTGAGGGGACGAGCACCTGGAGGCGGTAGGAGGACGCCGCGCCCACCGCGACGTCACTTTCCGTCAGTTTTGGATCCACGCCGAAGAAGGCTGCCGGGGCATTCCCGGCGTCGATGCTGTCCTCCTTCACGCTCTCGCTGGTCGGTCCGACGTAGTCCGTCCAGAGGCCGGAAACGTCGATGGGGCCGCTGCCTCCCTGCGTCCCGAAAACGCGCATGACGTTATAGCCCAGGGAGGTGATCTTTCGGCTCCCGGCGGAGAACACGTCGGCCCCGTGGGTGGCGGGGGCATTATTCCCCACGAGGACGTTGCCCATCATGCGAAGCGCCACCTTGGTGCAGAGGCCGCCGCCGTTGCCGCCGGCCTTGTTGTTGACGAAGGTATTGTAGAAGAGCGCCGTGCGGTCGTTATCGGTGGTTCCGTCGAGGTTAACCGCGCCGCCGTCGCCTGAGCTGCCAGCCTGGTTGTCGTAGAAGGTGCAGTTGGCGATCCGGGAAAGCCCGGCAGTACTGAAGATCGCGCCTCCGCCGCCCGTCGCACACTCGTTGGTATCAAACGTGGAGCGCACCACGGTGGCCTGGGTCCCGGCCAGGCTCAGGGCCCCTCCCTGGCTCCTCCCCGCGGTGTTGTTGAGGAACGCCGAGTCCGATACCTCTATTGTGTTGTCAGTGCCGGTGCCTCCGCAGGAGATGGCCCCGCCGCTGGAAGACGCCGTGTTCTTGGCAAAGTAGAGCTTTCTAAAGGAGCTGGCGCCCGTGCCGCCGTCAAGGAAGATCGCGCCGCCATTCGTTCCGGAGGTATTGTCCTTGAAGGTACAGGACTGGACGTCCGTCTCTCCGTTGCTGGTGCGGATTGCGCCGCCAGGGCCGCTGGTGGTGCTGTTGTTCAGAAAACCGCACTCCTCGAGCACCGTTGCCCCTTTCGCGTAGATCGCGCCGCCGTCAAGGGCTGCCTGGTTGGCTTGAAAGTTGGAGCCGGTGCCCTTGACGCTTCCCTCCGAATAGATCGCGCCGCCGCTGCCCCCCGCAGAGTTCTCCGTGAAAGCAGCTTTCTGCAGCGTGACGTCCTTGGCGCTGTAGATCGCGCCTCCCATGCCGTTCGTCCCGTCCGCCCCGTTGTTTCGGAACGTCACGTTTTCGTTGACGGTGACGCTCTCGGAAACGTAGACCGCGCCACCCTTCCCATTGGAATGGTTGCCCTCGAAGGTCGCGGCATCGAACTTCACGTTGACCCCGTTCGCGGCATAGACGGCCCCGCCGTTCTCCGTCGCGTTGTTGCCCCTCAGAACGACGCTCGCCGGCAGGGTCAGGACGCCCGAGTTGACGTAGATCGCGCCACCGTCCTTTGCGGAGTTGCCCGTGAAGGTCACGGCGTCGAACGTCACGTCAGTCCCATTCTCGGCGTAGATAGCCCCGCCCTTGTCCGTCGTTTTGTTGCCGTCGAAGGTGGTTCCGGTAAACGTCGCCGTTCCGCCGGCGACGTCAATTCCACCGCTGTTGGCTCCACCTTTCAGGGTCGTTTGAGAGAACGTCGCGGTGCCGTTCGAGTTGATTTTGAAGTGTCGGCCCGCCGCCGGCGACGTCAGCGTCCCGCCATCGACCGCGAGTTTGTTGATCGTGACTGAGATGGGAGGAGCGGAACTGTCTGACGAGGCGAATGTACCGCTATATGGAATCACAATGGTGCTGGTGATGGAAGATGACCCCGTCAGGGTAACCTTGATGCTGTCAAATGCCACCTCCCCTGACGTGACCTTCGCCTGAATCGCATCGTGGATCGCCGTATTCAGCGGGCCTCCACTGAGCGCTACCTCCACATCCGCCGCCTCCGCCAGGGGTGCGGCCCAGACCGGCGCCAGCAGGAGCAGGAGCAAGGGCAAAAATTTTTTCATCTGCGGGTTACCTTCCTTTCCTGGAGCATCTCAAGAGAAGCCATCCGGCGAGCGCCAGTGTGGCCGGGGAACCCGTCCCCGCACAGCCGCCGCCCGAGCCGCCGGCCTTCCCGCTTTGCGCCGAGGGGCGCTCCGTCGTCCACATCGTGCCCCCCAGCGTCCCGTCCGCCGTGCCGTCCGGCACGAGGAGGAGCCCATGGAGGAGGCGGGGTCCGGCCCCGGCCTGCAGATTGGCCAGCCAGGCCGTCAGCTTGATGGTGACGCCGCCCTCGTCGGGGAGGACGGAGAGCGCGCCGGCGGCCTCCGCCTCGGAGGCGGGGACGCCACCCCGGCCGACGACCGCGTAGGCCGCGTCGCCCGCCCCGGCCCCCTGAAACGTCAGGGTCAGGGCGTGGAACAGCTCCTCAACGTCGGGTACGCTGCCGCGGGTCGCCTCGCGGCCCAGGAGCTTCGAGAGTTCCGCCCAGGTGTAGGCGTACTCGAAGCTGACGGACAGCAGGTCGCCGCGGGCGCTGTCCGGCAGGGTGAGGCTCACCCCCGGCCTGGCGGCGTCCGCGTACTCCTGACGCCGGGAGAAGGCGATGGGCGACGTGGCGGGGATGCTTCGGATGGGGGAGGGGGAGGCGTTCCACGCCGAGCGGAAATCGCGCTGGAATGCCGCGCTCTCCGTCGCCGCCGGGTCCAGGTCCGCAAAGCCGAGGGCCATGCCGTACCGCGCCAGTTCCTCGTTGAAGCGGCTCAGCCGCTCCAGGACCCGCGGCGCCACGTCCAGGTACGTCGTCCGGGGCCTCACGACGACGGAAACGGCGTCGGACGCGGAGGAGGAGCGGACCGCGACCTCCGCCCGGCCCGGCGCAACGGCGTGGATGCGGGCGCTCTGGTTGTTGAGGCGCTCGACACGGACCGCGCCCGCGCTGCTGCTCCAGCTCAGGCTGAGGGCGGCGCTGTCGTCCGAGATCGGGTTCCAGTCCGCGTCGTAGGCCAGGGCCGTGAGGCTCAGGGACTGCCCCTGGAGGAGGTCCAGCTCCCTGGGCCCCTGGATGCGGACGTATTTGACCCCCACAAGCCCAAAGGCGGCGGAGCAGAGCGCCCCCAGGCACAGGAGGCCCAGCAGGGGCAGGCGCCGCATCACCCCCGCCTCCCCCTGCACCGCAGCGCCGCGCCGAGGGCTGCCAGCGCGCCGAACAGCAGGCCCGGTCCCACCGCGTCACAGCCGCCGCCCGACTCCTTGGAGTCCTTCGGCGGCGTGGGCCCGGGGCGGTCGTTATCGACGTACTCCGCTGGGGCGACGTAGAAGGTGAGGTTCCACGCGTCGTCCTTCAGGCCATCGCGCAGGATCATGAAGGTGTTGCTGTTGGTGGCGGTCTGGTCCGGCACCAGGTACAGCGCCGGGCGCACGCCGTCGCGGGTGCCGTCCATCAGCATGGCGATGAAGCTCACCGTGATGACGCCGCGGTCCTCGTCCATGAACACCTTCACCTGGCTGTCGTAGGCCCCCTTCTTGATCATCTCCTGCACCATGTCCCAGGGGTTGTCGGGCTCGCCCTTCCGGCGGCTCAGCAGGTACACGCTGAAGGCCTGGGCGAATTCGTCGTGGACGTCCCCCGTCTTGTGCCACTGCTCCAGCAGGCTCTCCCAGTGGCGACTGACGTAGAGGTTCGTCCGCGGCAGGTTGAAGGTGACGTGCAGGGGCAACATCCCCTCCGTGCCCGTCTTGCGCAGGTTGGCGGGGACCCTCAGGTTCACGGAGAAGGAGTTCAGGACGTCCCCCGCCACGTAGTCGTACTTGACGGAGCCCGCGTTCAGGATCCGGGCCGCCGGGACCTTCACCTCCAGGAGGGGCTCTCCGTCCCGTGAGCTCATGGCCTTCGCTACGTTTTCGAGGAAGGTGGTGCTGGCCGCGCGGGGGTTGAACGCCTGGACCCTGTAGGGCGCGGCCTGGGTGGTGCCGCCGCTGCCCGTGTCGGCTTCGACGCTCCCCAGGTCCACGCCGAAGAGGATCTGGTGGTTCAGGGTCAGGCTGCGGAAGCCCGCCGCGGGGTCTACGGGGTAGAGGCGAAGCGGCGTCTTCTCGCCCTGGTTCACGTTGTAGCGCTGGCGGTAGACCGCCGTGAGGCCCGGGGCGATGTGGCTCTTCTCGTCCAGCTGAAAGCGCTGGGGCACGTCGCGCTGGTTCGGCGTCCGGGGCAGGTCGAACCTCCAGAAGGCGGGGTTCTGGTGCGCCCAGGCGTGCTGGTCGTAGCGCTGGACGGCGTACCGGACGGCCGTGTGGTTCGTCACCTCGGTGGTGAGGGTGTAGTGAATCCGCTCGTCGTTGATGGGCCACGCTTCCACGGGCACGAACACCCACTGGTTGCCGCCCGTCGTCATGTCGGCTGTCACGTCCCACGTGAAGCGGTCGCAGGCCACGATGTTGCCCTGGACGGAGGTCGTGTTGTCGCGCAGCGCAGCGTTCACCTGAAGGGGCTCGTCCGCCGCCGTGCCGTTGTAGACGTTGGCGATGACGAAGGGGACCTCAAGCGTCTGGGATGGCGTGGAGGGGTAGGCGGAGCTGGGGTTCTGATGGAACAGGAAATTGCCCCTCACGCTCTCGTACACGCCAGGGTTCTTCCTCTTGACGAACTGGAGCTGGTACTGTTTCCAGGAGCGGTCGTAGTACGTTTTGCCCGTGGGCGTGCCGTTCGGCGTCTTCTGGACGGCGTAGATGGCGTTGTCCACCAGGGCGTCCGGCGTGACGGCGTCGGAACCGGGCGAGGAGAGGTTCACCGTCAGGTTCCCCTGGGAGGCGGGCAGGACCAGAAACAGCGTGTGGATGTCACGGTTCGACTCACGGTCGAAGTCGCTGGTGGAGCGCCCGTTCACCACCTGCATGGAGTTTCGATCCGACACGATGTCGCCCGAGGCGTCGAGCCCCGTCCCGCCCTTCGCAGAGTCGGCGGTGTCCCCCAGGGTGTCGTAGCCTCCCGTGATCACCATCCACTGCGCGCCCACTCCACTTGGCCCGTACAGGTCGTCAAACTGATACAGCGCCTCCGCCGGCAGCGCCAGCGCCGCGACGAGCGCCAGGGCGCCGGCCCGCTTCCAAAATTTTCCCATGCTGAAACCTCCTTGGCTGCTCCTGCGCTTTCGCGCCCGATCCATCATAGATAATATCCTCAGGGAAGCGCTGGTCATCGCAAGGACCGTTGGGATAGCCGACCGCGCTTCCTGACAGCTTGAATGTTCAACGGGGCTGCGCCCCGACCAGATCAGCGGTTACCTGTCCTTTGACCTTGCGCTCCGGTGCGCACGGGACAGCCTTCTCTCGTGGCGTGCGGCCCGCTCATGGCGCGCCGCGCGGTCCGGGCGCCGCCGGACCTCCTCCTCCGGCGCCGGCTCCACCCCTCCGTCCGGCGCGGCGGCTGCGGTTTCCTCCGGTTCCTCCGCGGGCTTTTTCCGGGGCTCCTCGTCCTTTGGCTTCACCGGCCTCCAGAGGGCCGACGCGGCGATGAGGGACAGGTGGGACACGGGGTCCTGTGCCGCAGCGTGGGCGAAGCTCGCGACGATCTCCTTGGACAGGTCCGCGTACCGCTTCTCCTCCAGCGCCGCGCCGAGGCGCGACAGAGCCAAGGCCGCCAGCGCGTTGGCGGAGGGCAGGTCGCCGTCCTCCGCCGTCTTGTAGCGCATGAAGATGTTTGCGTCGCTTCCGGGGGTGAGGAAGAGTCCGCCCTCCTCCCGGTCCAGACAGTTCTCGATCATGGCCTCCGCCAGAAGGGCGCCGTAGTCGAGCCAGTCCCGTGCCTGCTTCTCGCCAGCCTCGGCCTTGACGGCGGCGCGGTAGAGCTCCGTCACGCCCCACAGCAGCGCCGCGTAATCGCCGGCCAGGGCGGGGATATCCGAGCTGTCGCGCCAGCGGCGAAGCCAGCCGGCCTTCCTGTCCAGGAGCGTCTTCTGGAGGAAAAAGGCCGTGCGCTCCGCAAGCTCCCGCCAATCGGGGCGTTCAAAGGCGGAGGAGGCGCGGGCCAACGCGCCGATCATGAGCCCATTCCAGCCCATCAGGACCTTCGCGTCGCAGGCCGGGGCCGGTCGACCTTGCCGCGCTTCGAGGAGGCGCGCGCGCGCGTCGGCCAGCTTCTGCGCCGCGTCCTGGGGCCGCAGGCCGAACCGCCGGGCCAGCTCCGAAACGGTGGTGGCCTCGTACAGGATGTTGTAGCCGATCTTGGCACCAGCCAGCTCGTCCCCGAAGTTGCCCCCCGGCATGACGGCGTAGGCCGCGCAGAACAGGCCCGCCTCGCCGTCCGGCAGCAGGGCCCGAATCTCGTTGTCGCGCCACAGGTAGTAGCGCCCTTCGCCGTCGGCGCTCTCCGAGTCGATGGAGGTGTAAAAGGCCGGGGAGGAGTCCGACAGGTCCCGGGTGACGAAGCCGACGATGTCCTCTGCCATCGTCCTGTAGAAGGGGTCGGGCCTCACTTCCTGGGCAAGAGCAGCCGTCAGGAGGAGCGCGGCCTGGGTGGAGAGGAGTTTCTCGAAGTGGGGGGTGATCCAGCGTTCGTCCGTCGCGTAGCGGGCAAAACCGCCCCCCAGGTGGTCGTGGATGCCGCCCCGCCACATGCGCCGCAGCGTCAGGTCCACCATGGCGAAGGTTTCATCCCGCTCCTGTTGGGAGTTGAGGGCCGAGCCCGCCTGCTGGAGCAGGAAGAGGAGCTTCGGGACCTCCGGGAACTTCGGAGCCGTCCCGAAGCCGCCCCAGTCCACGTCGAAGGAGCGGCGCAGGGCGTTCAGGGCCTCGCGCGCCGCCGCGGCCCCCACGCGCCCCTTCCGGGGCAGCCTGCAGCGAAGTTGAAGCAGGGCCGTCAGGTCCTCCGCCGCCCGCAGGACGTCCTCCCGCTGCATCAGCCAGAGCCACTTGACGCGGGGCAGGATGTCCGTTATGCCGGGCATCTGGCCCGTAGTGCGCTTGGGCAGCCACGTGGTGGCGAAGAAGGGGCGCCCGTCCGGCGCCAGAAACAAATTGAGGGGCCAGCCCCCTGAGCCGTTCTGCAGCCGGCAGACCTCCATGAAGAGCGCATCCAAGTCCGGCCGCTCCTCCCGGTCCACGCACACCGGGATGCAGGCGTCGTTCATCAGCTCGGCCGTCTCCGGGTCCGAGAAGCACTCGCGCTCCATGACGTGACACCAGTGGCAGGACGAGAAGCCGATGGACAAGAACAGGGGCTTGTCCTCGCGGCGGGCGGCCTCGAACGCCTCAGGACCCCACGGATACCAACCGATGGGGTCCCTCGCGTGCTGTTGTAGGAAGGGGCTTCGTTCGTCCCCCAGACGGTTCTTCGGCAGCCAGGCCTCCTCCGCGGGGGCCGCGCCCGGCCGGCTGCGCTCCTCCGGTCCCGTCATCAGGACGCCTCCTCATTCTCGGCCCTGACGATGTCCGGCAACTCCATCAGGGAGTCGATGACGCGCCACGCGCTGAGGTTTTCAAACTGCTCCCGAGTGAAGTTGCCGCGCGTGATGCCCACCCCCCGCACGCCCGCCGCGAGGGCGGAGCGCATGTCGAGGTCGGAGTCCCCAATGTAGAGCGTTTCCGCCGCCGGCGCGCTGAAGTCCCCCATCAGCTCAAGCAGCATGTCCGGAGCGGGCTTGAAGGGCCGCCGCCCGCCGTCCGGCCTCCTGCCGCCGATGAGCCGCTCGAAGTAGCGTGCTGTCCCGGATTGTTCCATGGTGGGGCGCGGGTCCTCCCGGTTTGAGGCCACGGTCAGATGAACCCCCATCGCCTGCAGGGCCGTCATAGCCGGCGCCAGGTCGGGAAAGGGGCGAAGCAGGCTGCGCTCCAGAGAATGGGACTTCTCGACGTACATCCGGGTCCACTCGGGCCGGTACTCCCCCAGGAGTTCCGCGCAGAAGTCGGGAAGCGGCATGGCGATGCAGCGCATCACCTGCCCGTGGTCCACCCTGGGGCGACCCACCGCGTCGGCCACGGCATTGAAGCACGCCATGATAGCGTAGCTCGAGTCCACGATCGTCATGTCGTGGTCGAAAATCATCAGTTTGATCACGTTCTGCCTCCCAATCTGCCGCCTCCACCGTCGGATGGCTAACGGGTAGCGGTCAGGTCGTGGGCCTCCTGCATCAGGCGCTTGACAGTTTCCTCGGTGATCAGTCCCGACTCGTTCAGCCTGTAGAGGGCGCACCGGTAGATCTTGTAGAGCTCCTGTTCGTGCAGGTTGAACTTAGGTCGGTCACCCTGCCGGTTCTCGGACAGCTTCTTTATGACGTCCAGCGCGGAGTTCGCGATGTGCGCCAGCAGAAGGTCGCGGGTGTTCCCCTGGCCCGGGTCGAAGAGGGGCAGGGGCGACTGATTCTGAAGGATGCGCTGGGAAACGCTGTTGCGCAGGTCGCCGAAGTCCGTCGTGAGCTCCTGATCCGCGTAGATGTTGATGTAGAGGTTTTGAAACTCGGACTCCATGTTGGGATACAGCCGGGCCAGGCGCTCCTCGGCGGTTAGGGCGTCGGGTTCCTTCCAGGAGGCCATGGACCCTTTTCCCTTTTTCGCCTGGGGCTGATCCTCCGCAACGTGCGGCACGTCGGCAACGGGTGCCTCAGCTTGCTGGAATGGGGCGAAGGGCGCCGCGTGTGCGGTAAAAGGCTCGCCAGAGGCGCTGCCCCTCTGCGGGGTGACGTCGCTTTGAACAGCGTGCTCCGGACTTACCGCGGACTGCTGAGCAAAGGAGTCGAAGTCGAACACGGGGGTTCCCATCTTTGGGATCGCGTCCCCATGAGCCGCTGCGGGGTGCTGCGCGCCCGCGTCGAACGCGGGAGCCTCCTGCGGGGCGGCATCGGGCTGGGCAGCGTAGTCCTGATCTGCCGCGGGCTGTTGTGCAAAGGAGTTGAAGTCGAAGACGGGGGGCTCCATCTTCGGGGATGTGTCCCCCTGAGCCGTCGCGGGTTGCTGCGCGCCCGCGTCGAACGCGGGGGCCTCCGGCTGAGGGGCGGCATCGGGCTGGGCAGCGTAGTCCTGATCTGCCGCGGGCTGTTGTGCAA
>NZ_DBHLDX010000029.1:0-10557 GCF_057312375.1 Fretibacterium sp. | reverse complement strand
GAGTTGAAGTCGAAGACGGGGGGCTCCATCTTCGGGGATGTGTCCCCCTGAGCCGCCGCGGGTTGCTGCACACCCGCGTCGAACGCGGGGGCCTCCGGCTGAGGGGCGACAGAGGGCTGGGCAGAGTAGCTCTGATCTGCTGCAGGCTGCTGCGCAAAGGAGTTGAAGTCGAAGACGGGGGTCCCCATCTTCGGGCTCGTGTCCGCCTGAGCCGCCGTGGGTTGCTGCTCGCCCGCGTCGAACGCGGGGGCCTCCGGCTGGGGGGCGAAGCTCTGGGCACCGTAACCCTGTCCGGCAACGGGGGGCTGCTGGGGCATGCCGAAGGCCGCCGCAGGGTCCATCTGCTGGGGGGCGAAGCTCTGGGCACCGTAACCCTGTCCGGCAGCGGGGGGCTGCTGGGCCGTGCCGAAGGCTGTCGCAGGGTCCATCGGCTGAGAGGCGAAGCCCTGGGCCCCGTACCCCTGTCCGGCAGCGGGGGGCTGCTGGGCTGTGCCGAAGGCCGTCGCAGAGCCCAGCAGCTGGGGGGCGAAGCCCTGAGCACCGTACCCCTGTCCGGCGACGGGGGGCTGCTGGGCCGTGCCGAAGGCCGCCGCAGAGCCCATCGGCTGGGGGGCGAAGCCCTGGGCCCCGTACCCCTGTCCGGCGACGGGGGGCTGCTGGGCCGTGCCGAAGGCCGCCACAGAGCCCATCGGCTGGGGGGCGAAGCCCTGAGCACCGTAACCCTGTCCGGCGACGGGCTGCTGCTGGGCCGTGCCGAAGGCCGCCGCAGAGCCCATCGGCTGGGGGGCGAAGCTCTGGGCGCCGTACCCCTGTCCGGCGACGGAGGGCTGCTGGGCCGTGCCGAAGGCCGCCGCAGAACCCATCGGCTGGGAGGTGAAGCCATGGGCACCGTAGTCCAGTGCGTGCCCATGGACGACGCTCTTGGGCGCCGACGAGGGCGGGGTCGATGGCGCAGGCGACGGGCTCATCCGCATCGCGGGACCGCTCCGGCGCGGGAGCCTGACTCGCGTGAGCCGCCTCACGGCCTTCTTCAGCAGGCCAAAGAGCGGGATCATAGCCAGGATCAGGACGTAGATAAGATAATTGTGAAAGGAGGCAAGCTGTGGAACGTACTCCTCGATCGTCAAGGTCAAAGGGTTTGTCAGGTCCAGGATCTTCTCGTGGATGGGCGCCAGCTTCTCAACGATGCCGTTCAAAAACTCCATGGGGACTCCATCTCCTCAAACTGGGTTCTCCTGCGTATTCTCACATTATGTCCCGCCTTTTGCAAGGGGCGGGCCGTCACTAGACGTTGAATCGAATCTCGATCATGTCGCCGTCCCGGACGGGGTACTCCTTCCCCTCGAGGCGGAGGACGCCCTTATCCCGGCAGGACGCCAGGCTGTAGCCGTTGGCCGCAAAGTCGTCGAAGGAAACGACCTGAGCCCGGATGAAGCCGCGCGCCAGGTCGGAGTGGATGGCTCCCGCCGCGTCCAAGGCGGTGTCGCCGCTACGAAGGGTCCATGCCCGCACCTCGTCCTCGCCGCTGGTGAAGAACGAGATGAGCCCCAGGAGGCGATAGGCCTCGTGAATCAGACGTTCACGCCCCGGCTCCTCGACGGAGAGGTCCTTCATGAACTCCTCCTGCTCCGCCGGGGTGAGCTGCGCGAGCTCCATCTCGATGGAGCCGTACACGCGGATCGCCGTCAGGCCCTTCTCCGCCAGCGCGGACAGCAGGGGAGCGGCCTCGGGGACGTCGCCCGTCTGCCCTTCGTCAAGGTTCAGGACCACGAGCTCAGGCTTCAGCGTCAGGAAGGCGAAGCCCGACAGGGTGCGCCGCTGCTCCTCCGTCAGGGGGAACTCCCGCAGGGGGCGCTCCTCCATCAGGTGGTCCTGGAGGGCGTGCAGAAGCTCCCCCTCCGCGTTCTCGGCGGGCGAGGTCTTGCGCTTTGCCGCCTTCTCGTCAAGGCGCGCGAGGCGGTTGCCGATGACGCCCAGGTCGCGGTAGATGAGCTCCGTTTCCACGATCTTCCAGTCGCGCAGGGGGTCGATGGTTTCCTCCGGGTGGGGGACGGAGGGGTTGCCGAAGGCCCGCACGACGTGTAGCAGCGCCTCGGACTCCGCGACGAAGGAGAGAAAGGAGTTTCCCAGACCGGCGCCCTTGCTGGCGTCGCGGGACAGGCCCGCCAGGTCCACGAACTCGATGGCTGCCGGCGTTTCCTTTTTAGGTTTGAACACCTCAGCCAGCTTGTCGAAGCGCGCGTCCGGCACGCTGACCAGGGCCCGGTTCGGCTCGGTCCTGCCGCCCGCGTAGGGTTTGACCTCCGCTCCGGCGCGCGTGATGACGTTGAACACCGTCGATTTGCCCGAGAGAGGCAGGCCGACGATTCCGCATTTCAGCAAAAAGATCCCCTCCAAAAAAGCACACAAAAGCCGATCAAACGACGTCACAAAGTTTAACCGGGTCCGCGCTCGACGGAGCGGCCTTTTCGAGGGCCGTCTGCGGCGCTTTAGTCCTGATCTCTTATTTTACGACATGGCGGCGGGAAAGCCAACCTCTTTCAGGGCGCGAACGCCGTTGAGGCGTTCCTCGCACCCTGGGTCCATCCGGCGGTGCGCTGCGGGCTGAGGTTTGAAATAATATATTCGGCGCAACGACTGCCCTGTCCTTTCCTGACGGCTCCGGCGTGATAAAATACAAGGGCAGAATTAAAGTGTATAAAGGGTGCTGCCCTCGCCACAAATAAAATCATGGAAGGTACGGCTTTCGCGAGTCGCGTTTTTTTCGGCCCGCCACGCAGGAGACGCTGCTTCTGTGTGCGACAGGCCGGTGCGGCGGCGCGGATGGTAAAATAATAAAACAACCGGGGGGTGTCCGCCCCTTGGGAGTTCCCCCCTGTCAGGAGGGGGATATCTTCCGTAAGGAGAGGATAGTTTTGAAGAAGTTCGTTTCTGCAGTTCTGGCTTTTGCGCTGGCCCTGTCGCTCTGCGGCGCGGCCCTGGCGGCGAAGGATGAGCTGGTCGTCGCCGACCAGTACGACGCCACGACTCTGGACCCCATCAACCACAACGACTACCCGACCTCGCGCGCCTGCGCCCAGATCTACGACACGCTGGTCATCCTGAACGACGACGGCATGCCGCAGCCCTGCCTGGCGGAGAAGTGGGAGTTCCTGACGGACAAGGACTACAAGATGACCCTGCGTAAGGGCGTCAAGTTCCACAACGGCGACGAGATGAAGGCCGAGGACGTCAAGTTCTCCCTCGAGCGCGCCAACACGCCCCGTGGGGCTCAGATCCACGAGTACTCCCAGGACCTCGATAACGTCGAGATCGTGGACGACTACACGGTGATCCTGCACCTCAAGACCGCCAACACGCCCTTTTTCGCCTCCCTGTCCCACAGCTGGGGCAGCATCGTCAACAAGAAGGTCGTTGAGGCCGCAGGCGACGACTACGGCATAGAGCCCGTGGGCACCGGCGCCTTCAAGTTCAAGGAGTGGGCCAAGGGCGACCACTACACCTTCGAGCGCTTCGACGACTACTGGGGGGAGAAGGCGAAGGTCAAGACGCTGACCGTGCGCGCTATCCCCGAGCCGACGAACCGGACCATCGAGCTTGAGACGGGCGCCGTGGACATCTCCTATCCCATCAGCACGGTCGAGCTCTCCCGCGTCGAGGGGAATGACGAGCTGACCCTGCAGCGCATGCCCCTTTCCTCCACCACCTACATGGGCTTCAACACCACGAAGGCCCCCTTCAGCGACGTCCGCTTCCGCCAGGCCGTCTTCGCCGCTCTTGACACGGTGGGCATCCAGAAGGCCGTGTTCCGCGGCGTCGGCAAGACCCCCCGCAGCCTGATCCCGTCCTCCACGAAGTACTCGATCAACGACGAGCTCCCGGTGCACGAGCGGGACGTCGAGAAGGCGAAGGCCCTCTTCAAGGAGGCGGGCATCGACCCCGCAACGCTCTCCTTCACGATCCTCACCAACGAGCGCAAGGAGCGCGTGGACATGGCGCAGATCATTCAGTCTCAGCTTGCCGAGCTTGGCATCAAGACGGACATCAAGCAGATGGAGTGGGGTTCCTACCTCGGCATCCTTCAGCAGAGGACGCACGACGTGTTCCTGCTGGGCTGGGGCCTCTCCGTTCCCGATCCCAACTACGCCGTGGCGGGCCTTCTGGCCACCGGCGCCGGCACGAACTACACGGGCTTCAGCAACAAGGAGCTGGACGAACTCCTTGCCAGGGGGCGCAGCCTCCAGGATGGCGACGAGCGCAAGCAGGTCTACAAGGACATGCAGCTCTTCATCAACGAGCAGTGCCCGATGGTCTACCTGCACAACGACGAGGCGGTCGTGGGCGTCCGCAAGGCCGTGAAGGGCTTCAAGATCAACCCCTTCGAGGTCCACAGGTTCGCTCCGGCCTACTTCGAGGATTAGAGGGAAGAAGCGCCTGAAGGAGTGCCCGTGGCCGCGTTCGTTCGCGGCCGGCGGCCCCTGAAACAGGCCCCCTGGGTGAGCTCCTGAGGTCAACGGACGGCGGGGAGGGGAACTTCTCTGCCGTCCGTTCTTTGACGCCCCGGCCCGGCCGGGGCAAAAATTTCGCGTTTCCCTGCGCACAATCCCAGTAAACTCTAGGAAAGGAAGGATGATCCTTCGATGCTGCGATACATCGTTCGCCGTGTCCTGTTCCTTATCCCTGTCCTCCTGGGGGTCGCGTTCTGCGTCTTCACCCTGCTCTACCTGACGCCGGGCGACCCCGCGCGCATGGTCCTTGGCGACATGGCGACGGACGAGGCCATCAAGGAATTCAGGGACAAGGAGGGGCTGAACGACCCCTACCTGGTGCAGTTCGGAAATTACGTCTGGAAGGCGATCAATGGGGACATCGGCCGCTCCTACAGCACAAGGCGCCCCGTCATGAAGGAGCTCCTGACGGCCTTCCCCTATACACTGAAGCTCTCCGCCTTCGCCATGATCATCGCCATCCTCATCGGCATCCCCTGCGGCATCATCTCGGCGATCAAACAGTACTCGTGGTTTGACACCATCACGATGATCTTCGCCATGGTGGGGCTCTCCATGCCGGTGTTCTGGCTTGGGCTCCTGCTCATCCTGCTGTTCTCCGTCCACCTGCGCTGGCTGCCCTCGTCGGGCTTCTCCACCTTCAAGGCCATGATCCTGCCCTCCGTGGCACTGGCCGCCCAGTCCATCTCCATGGTCACGCGCATGACGCGCTCCTCCATGCTGGAGGTCGTCCGGGCGGACTACATCCGGACGGCGCGGGCGAAGGGGCAGAAGGAGTCCGTGGTCATTTGGGTACACGCGCTGCGCAACGCGCTGATCCCCGTCGTGACGCTCTGCGGGCTTCAGTTCGGAAGCCTGCTGTCCGGCGCCATCCTGACGGAGACCGTCTTTGCCGTGCCGGGCGTGGGGCAGCTGATGATCCGCGCCATCATGGCGCGCGACTATCCCATGGTGCAGGGCGGCGTGCTGTTCGTGGCCATCGCCTTCAGCATCGTGAACCTGCTGGTGGACCTTCTGTATGCCTACATCGACCCGCGCATCAAGGCGGATCTCGTGTAAGGAGGGCTTGAGATGAGCGATAAAAGCGAAACGAACGGCAACATCGTCCCAGAGCTGACGAAGCGCGTCCATCGCGGCCCCTTGGCGGAGGTCCTCTTTCGCCTGAGCAAGAGCCCCCTGGCCATGTTCGGGCTGGCCATCATCCTGCTTCTGGTCTTCTGCGCGATCTTCGCCGAGGTCATCTCCCCCTACGATCCCACGACGCAGGACCTGGCGCACATGTTCGAAACGCCGAGCTCCGCGCACTGGCTGGGCACGGACGAGTTCGGCCGGGACATCCTGAGCCGCCTGATCTACGGCGCCCGCGTGTCCCTTCAGGTCGGATTCGTGGCCGTGGGCATCGCGCTGGTCGTGGGGGGCTTTTTGGGCGCCGTCTCCGGCTACTACGGCGGCAGGCTTGACAACGCCATCATGCGCGTCATGGACGTGCTGCTCTCCATCCCCCAGACTCTCCTGGCCATCGCCATCGTGGCGGCGCTGGGGCCGAACCTGATGAACCTGATGATCGCCGTGGGCATCTCGGCGGTCCCCACCTACGCGCGCATCGTGCGTGGCTCCGTGCTCTCCATCCGCAACATGGAGTTCATCGAGGCCGCGCGGGCCGTGGGCAGCCCGGACCTGCGCATCATCCTGAAGCACATCATCCCCAACAGCATGGCCCCCATCATCGTGCAGTCCACCCTGGGCGTGGCGTCGGCCATCCTGAACGCCGCTGGCCTCTCCTTCATCGGGCTGGGCATCCAGCCGCCCAACCCGGAGTGGGGCGCGATGCTGTCCGGCGGGCGCCAGTACATCCGCGACTTCCCCCACATGACGCTCTACCCCGGCCTGGCGATCATGTTCACAATCCTTGCGCTGAACTTCCTTGGCGACGGCCTGCGCGATGCGCTTGACCCGAAGCTGAAGCGCTGACGGGGCGGAGGTGCAACTATGACAACGACGAACGACAAGAACGGGGACCTCATGCTGGACGTCCGCGACCTCACCATCCACTACGAGACGGACAATGGCGTGGTCCACGCGGTGGAGGGCCTGAACCTGCAGCTGGGGCGCGGCGAGTCCCTGGGCTTCGTGGGTGAGACGGGCGCGGGCAAGACCACCACGGCGCTGGGCATCATGCGCCTGATCCCGAACCCGCCCGGAAGGATCAAGAGCGGCGAGATCCTGTTCGAGGGTGAGAACCTGCTGAGCAAGAGCGAGGCCGAGATGCGCCACATCCGCGGCGCGAAGATCGCCATGATCTTCCAGGACCCCATGACGAGCCTCAACCCCGTGATGACGGTGGACAAGCAGATCGCGGAGATGATCCGGCTGCACCGCCGGGTGAGCGAGGCCGAGGCCCTGTCCCAGGCCGGCGACATGCTGGAGCTGGTGGGGATCCGCCGGGAGCGCATGCACGACTACCCGCACCAGTTTTCGGGGGGCATGAAGCAGCGCGTGGTCATCGCCATCGCGCTGGCCTGCGACCCGACGCTCCTGATCGCGGACGAGCCCACGACGGCGCTCGACGTGACGATTCAGGCCCAGGTGCTGGAGCTGATGAAGCAGCTGAAGCAGAAGTTCGCCGCCTCCATGATCCTGATCACCCACGACCTAGGCATCGTGGCGGACATCTGCGACAAGGTGGCCATCATGTACGCGGGCCGCGTGGTGGAGTACGCGGACAAGCGCGCGCTCTACGCGACCCCGCTGCACCCTTACACCATCGGGCTCTTCAACTCCGTGCCGGACATCGACGAGGACATCGACGAGCTGCCCGTCATCCCCGGCCTGATGCCGGACCCCATGGCCCTGCCCGCGGGCTGCACGTTCCACCCCCGCTGCTCCATGGCGGAGGAGAGCTGTTCCACGGTCCGGCCGGAGATGCAGGAGCTGGAGCCGGGACACTTCGTGGCCTGTCCCGTGCGGGCCCGCATGATGGGCTGCCAGGCGGCAGGGAGGTGAGAGCGATGACGGACAACAACAAGCCTTACATCAAGGTGGAACACCTGAAGAAGTACTTCAGCACCAAGCGGGGGATGCTGCACGCGGTGGACGACGTGAGCTTCGAGATCCAGCGCGGCGAAACCCTGGGGCTGGTGGGAGAGTCCGGCTGCGGCAAGTCCACGCTGGGCCGCTGCCTCATCCGCCTTTTGGACAGCACCTCCGGCAGCGTCATGCTTCAGAACCCGGAGGACGGGAGCTGCATCGACGTGACGAAGGTGGACGCGGCCACGATGAAGGACCTGCGCAAGCGCGTGCAGATCGTCTTTCAGGACCCCTACTCCTGCCTGAACCCGCGCCTCTCCGTCTGGGAGCTCATCGCGGAGCCGCTGATGGTGAACCGCGTCTACAGCGACAAGGCCGCCATGCGCAAGCGCATCCGCGAGCTGATGAGCACGGTGGGGCTGGCGGAGAGGCTGGAGAACAGCTACCCTCACGAGCTGGACGGCGGCCGTCGGCAGAGAATCGGCATCGCCCGCTCCCTGGCTCTGAACCCGGAGTTCATCGTGTTGGACGAGCCGGTGTCGGCCCTCGACGTCTGCATTCAGGCTCAGGTGCTGAACCTGCTGAACGAGCTGCAGAAGGAGTTCAACTACACCTACGTCTTCATCTCGCACAACCTGAGCGTGGTGAAGCACGTGTCGGACCGCATCGCCGTGATGTACCTGGGGCAGATCGCGGAGCTCTCGGAGTACCGCGAGCTCTTCAAGAACCCCATGCACCCCTACACGCAGGCGCTGCTCTCCGCGATCCCCCTGGCGAAGCTGGACGTGAACCGCGAGCGCATCATCTTGGAGGGGGACGTGCCCAGCCCCATCGAGCCGCCGGACTCCTGCCGCTTCATGGGGCGCTGCCGCTACCGCCAGGACGTGTGCGCCAAGGGGACCCCGCCCCTGGCGGAGTACGCGCCGGGGCACTTCGTGGCCTGCCATTTCGCCGGGAAACTGGCCGAAAGCCATTAAAACCGAAAGCGGGCCGCAGCGACGCGGCCCGCAGCCTGTATCGAGGAGGTTTCTCTCTTGTATTCCACGCTTGAACACTTTTTGAAGTACGTGACCTACGACACGCAGTCGAAGGAGGACGCCGGGGTCGTGCCCAGCACGCCGGGGCAGATGGTCCTGGCGAAGGAGATGGAGCAGGAGCTGCGGGACCGTGGGCTGAAGGACGTGACCCTGACGCCGAACGCCTACGTGACCGCCACGCTGCCGGGCAACGCGAAGGGGAAAGTGCCGGCCATCGGGTTCATCGCCCACATGGACACGGCGACGGAGGCGTCCGGAAAGGACGTCAAGGCCCGCGTCGTAAAGGGCTACGACGGCGGCGACGTCGTGCTGAACGAGGCCCTGAAGGTGGTCCTGTCGCCGCGGGACTTCCCCTTCATGAAGGACTACGTGGGGCAGGATCTGGTGGTGACGGATGGGACGACGCTCCTCGGGGCGGACAACAAGGCCGGCATGGCGGAGGTCATGGGGGCCGTCGATTGGCTCCTGGAGCATCCGGAGTTCGAGCACGGGGACGTGAAGGTGGCCTTCACGCCGGACGAGGAGGTGGGGGAGCTGGCGAAGGGGCTGGACATCGAGAAGTTCGGCGCGGACTTCGCCTACACCCTGGACGGCGGCCCCATCGGCGAGCTGTGCTACGAGAACTTCAACGCGGCGGGGGCCGTGGTGACGATCGAGGGGCGGGCGGTGCACCCCGGCACGGCGAAGGGGCTGATGCTGAACGCCATCATGATGGGGCACGAGTTTCTCTCCCTCTTCCCCGCCAGCGAAACGCCGGCGACGACGTCGGGCTACGAGGGCTTCTTCCACTGCACGAGCTTCGAGGGCACGACGGAAAAGGCCGTCCTGCGCTTCATCATTCGGGACCACGACGCGAAGAAGTTCGAGGAGCGCAAGCGGTTCGTGGAGAGGGCCGTGAACTGGCTGCGGGACAAGTACGGCGCGGAGAGGGTTCGGCTCGACCTGCACGACCAGTACCGCAACATGGCGGACAAGCTCGCGAAGCGCATGGAGGTCGTGGACCTGGCCCTCGACGCGATGAAGGAGCTGGACGTCAAGAGCTTCATCATCCCCATGCGTGGCGGCACGGACGGCGCGGCGCTCTCCTGGCGCGGGCTTTTGACGCCGAACCTCTTCACCGGCGGTCACAACTACCATGGCCGCTTCGAGTTCATCCCCGTCCAGGTGATGGAGAAGGCCACGGCGATGGTGCTGAAGATCCTGGAGCTCAGCGTGAAGCGCGCGGGCTGACGCACTTTCGGGAAATCAATCAGGCCCTGCCTCGGCAGGGCCCTTTTTGTGCCGCGTCCCCTGCGCTGCGGCAGCACTGCCCTCCTCTCGACGCAAGACACGGCAATCTTCACGATCTTCTGCCTCCGACGCGCCCAAACGGCGTACAAAGCCCGTTACGATAAGGGTTTTTGAAGAAAAAAACGAAAGGCGGCGGGTTTATGCCCGCCGCCTCCACAGTCCTTCTGCTTCAACGCCTCAGGGCCAGACCCTTGCCGTCCGGCTCCGTCTTGAAGCGGCCGATGAGTTCGTTCAGCTGTTCCACCGTATCCGCCATGCTGCGCGAAGCCTCTTCAATGCTCTTTGCGGCGTCCGTCGTCCCAGCAGCTGCCTGACCGATCTCTTTCTGAACGCCGACGATCTCTCCGATGGAGTTGGTCACGCCCTGCACCGAGGCGGTCATCTCCTCCGCGGACGCAGCCTGCTCCTCCGAAACCGCCGCAACGTTCTGGATCGAATCGTTCAGGTGGTTCGTCGCGCTCAGGACACCCTGAAGCTCTTTATCGACCGCCTCGGCGCTGGTGAGGAGCTCAGAGAGGTTCTGGGCCATCTCCTTCGTCGCTGAGAGCGAGCTTCCCGAACGCTCTTGAAGCTCCCGGATCAGCTTGCTGACCTCCTTGGCGGCGTTGCCGGACTCCTCGGCCAGCTTGCGGACCTCCTCCGCCACGACGGCGAAGCCGCGGCCCGCCTCGCCCGCCCGCGCCGCCTCGATCGCC
>NZ_DBHLDX010000028.1:23897-25188 GCF_057312375.1 Fretibacterium sp. | reverse complement strand
GGATCAATCGTGTTTATATTGGAGAAAAACAGCATCTCTTTTTTAAGATTGTTCTTGTACTCCTGGTCTACCTTCGTATGCCGGAGCAAGAGCATGACGGTCGTTTTCAATATCTGATTTAAGAGATTGTCTTCTGACAGTTCATCATACTCACAGGCCAGCACGCACTTTCTGGCAAGGCGATTCTGAATGGTCCCCGGCATATCAATTTTTCCACGGACCACGGCTAACTCCTCTTTGTGGTTCAAATACTCCCGATGCAGGCCCTGCTTCAGCTGGCGACCGATACCCTTGGCGAGGATCGCCGCAAAAAGGTTATGCATGTTCTCAAATTCTTCGGTAGCGAGGACCTCATAACCGCCCTGATTCAGCGTCGTGAAGGCATACGAAAGCATGTAGTATATGTTTTTTATGAAGATACTCTTATCCTTTATCATTGGAACACGCCCAGCAAAATGCTCTCCCAGCGTCGGAGCTTGTTGGCGTCGTCAAACCAGTATTCATTCAACATTGGCAGAATATCGTAATTGACGATGGAATACAGCCAGTCCCTGGTGCAAACATCTCTGCCGCAGAAATAGCTGTGACCGATACAGAATCCCTTGCCAAGTGACTTATCGAGAGAAATCTCCCGGTTCAGGTCCTTGACCTTGGAGATCAGCTCATTCAGTGTTTCGTTGTTCAGGCTGTTTTGATACTGAATGAATCCATCAGAATCGAAGCCAGGTTCCACCTCAAAGAAGCTGAAGCGACGACGGAGAGCGTAGTCAATCATGGCAAGGCTGCGGTCTGCTGTGTTCATCATGCCAATGATATACAGATTTGGGGGGACGGAGAAGGAAAGTCCATTATAGGCCAAAGTTGCCTTGGTGCCTCTATAGTCTTTCTCAATGAGCATCAACAGTTCCCCGAAAATTTTACTCATGTTGCCACGATTGATCTCGTCAATGATAAAGAAGAAATCTTTATCCAGTCGGTTCGCGGCCTTCTGGCAGAAGCGATAAAAGATACCATGCTTCAGCTCAAAACCGTTCTCTACCGGCTTATAGCCCATCATAAAGTCCTCATAGGAGTAGCTCTGATGAAATTGCACGAATTCAATCCTGCTATCATCTTTTTCTCCCATCATGGACCACGCAAGGCGCCTGGCGGCAAAGGTCTTACCCACGCCGGGAGCGCCTTGAAGGATGATATTCTTTTTATTTTGAAGGACGGCTACAAGGTTTTCATAGCGTTTTTCCGTCATATACACTTCATCGAGGAAATCGCTCTTCGTGTATGCATCAAAGGA
>NZ_DBHLDX010000028.1:0-23797 GCF_057312375.1 Fretibacterium sp. | reverse complement strand
TTTCCGTCATATACACTTCATCGAGGAAATCGCTCTTCGTGTATGCATCAAAGGAAGCCGTCGTTGCAACAGGGTTTTCTTCGCGGATTAAATCGACGATAAAATCGTACTCGCCTCTGGTCAGTTTGAATAGGCTGCCCTGCGGATTTTGGAAGTACTCCATACACTCCAGTTCCGGGCATCCTTTCAGAGTGGCATAATCAATTGGAGAGGACAAGCCCTCAACCTTCTCGAAGAAAATCCTCTCGCCATCCTGTTCTGAGCTGACACATCCGATAGCGACGACCTGCTTCACCGGAGTGGATTCATATCCAATGATCATATCCCCGGCTTTTGCGTCAAGGAAGTTCTGGAAGATGCGACGCTTATTTCCGTTCTCGTTGTAAAGCGTGTAGGACTGCACCTCTCCAACGGCAATGTTGGCGAAACTCCAAATCTTCGGATTAGCATTCAACCACCAATATCCGCGATCTTCCTCGCCCGGCGCGGCCGTCGCATACAGTTTGATGTCGCTCAAATCAGCCTTATCGAGTGCCGCAGAAAGTTCATCTCGTAATTTCCACACAAAGCTGCCATCTTCATCCTTATCGGCGTTACGGCCCGTATAAAGAACCGTCCACCACCGTGTGGAGCTATTTTCTCTGGTGTTTGGTGAAATGCCGGTGACTTTACAAACGCGCTTTGCCAGGCTGGATGAACCGGCATTGTAGAAATTTTTTGTTTCGCCGTATTTCAGAGCGAGCTGTGTGCAGGATGCTGTACCGCCGCAGTCCTTAATGCGCTTCATGATTTCAAGCGCGCTGGTGGTAAAGACGTTCTCGTCTTTAAGGAGATTGCTCCAATCGTCGACAGTAAGGCCGGGATCGTAATCGGTCCCATACCATTTAGCAGGCTCCGCAGCAGCGGCATTTTTCTGAGAATAATATCTGCCGATGTAAAATCCGACGTCAATGGTCAGAGTTTTCAACTCGGGATCGGCGTAGCATGTTTCGGTCAACTGCGATTGAAAGAGGTTCACCAACTCGGTATCCTCTTTTAAAGCCAGGCTGATCTCATCATAAAGCCGCAGGAAGTTTCGGATGTTATCCGCAAAGGCACCTTTCTTGAAACGATAGTCCGAATTGAGCTCCAGGGCGACTGCTTTTGCTTCGCCGAACTTGTAGATGTAGTATTTGTCCGGATAGCGGAGCCATAAGTAGGTACTGATGGCATTTTCGTACTGATAATGCTGCGTGTCGTTGCTACCGTACTTCTCCAGAAGGTCGGACGACTGCTTCCTGAAATCTTCCATCCGTTCAAAGACATCTTTACTCTCGTCGAACAGAGCAATGAACATGGAGCGGACCTCTTCAGGAGCAGACCTGGCGAAATCGACAATCATGCCCCTTGGAAAGTGATTTGCGGAGGTCAGCAAATTGAAGGTCTTGTCCAAAGAACGGCTCAGCATTTCCGGAAAATCGGCTGCATTCACATCCCAATGATCCTGAAACCATTTCACGGCTTCCCATTTGTATTTTTCATTGCCCCACCGTTGGGAAACGAAGTTTTGCTTGTACTCAACCAGCACATCTTTCAGTCGAAATGGGTCAAACATGACAAACACCTCTCAGACGCTTGCGAAGCTATAAATCGGGCGCTTCCATATTTTATATCCTGTTCCATGGAGTATAACTCTCCCTTCCGCTATAGGGGCGTCCTCAGTCCAGGATGTTCCCTTCGGTGGAGATGGTCACGACGCGCCAGGGGATCATCTTGCCGCAGTTCATGAGCGCCGTCTTCACGGCCTGCTCCAGCCCCCCGCAGCAGGGGACCTCCATGCGCACGATGGCCACGTCTCGGATGTCGTTCGCCTTCAATATCTCCGTCAGCTTCTCGCTGTAGTCCACGCTGTCCAGCTTGGGGCAGCCGACGATCGTGACGCGCCCGCGCATGAACTCCTCATGGAAGCGGGCGTAGGCGTAGGCCGTGCAGTCCGCCGCCACGAGGAGCTTCGCCCCCTCGAAGTAGGGCGCCTTCACGGGGACCAGCTTGATCTGCACGGGCCATTGAGCCAGCTGCGATGCGAACGCCTGGGACGCTGCCGGCATGGCGGGCTCGGGCCTGGGGCGAAGGCTGCGCGCCTGACGCCCCGGGCAGCCCATCGGCGGTTCTCCCCTGTTCTTCTGCGCAGCCTTCCGGCTCGCCATGTGCTGCAGCACCGCCACCCGGTCGTACTCGGCGGCCTCGCGTTCCGTGAACGTGATGGCGCCGGTGGGGCAGGCGGGAAGGCAGTCCCCCAGCCCGTCGCAATAGTCGTCCCTCAGGAGGCGCGCCTTGCCATCCTCCATGGTGATGGCCCCTTCGTGGCATGCATCGGCACACGCCCCGCACCCGTTGCACTTGTCCCTGTCGATGTGTATGATCTTCCGAATCATCCCAAAGCCTCCCAAAGTGATCGGGGATTCCCCTGTTTATGGCGTCATGATAGCGCGCTTTCCGCGGAAAGTCGGTTGGAAAGACAACGAAACGCGTCGAGAAGGCGGGGTTGCGGGGCGGGCGATTCGCAAGTCCTGACAAGATATGAGGAGTAGAAAAAGACGACCGGCGAAGCCAAGCCGCCGGCCGTCAGCAGGGCGTTCCTGAAGGGCTAGATGTCCGCGTCGATCATCGCCGTGACGCCAACGCCCTGAACTCGATTGAACTTCTCAATGGGGTTGACGGAGTCGATGGGGATGAGGATGCGGATGCGCACCCCCTTGAACTCCGCCTCCAACTGGGCTACGGCCTGCGTTCGTTCCACGGCGGACTTCACCTGTCCGCCGACCTGCGCCGCTCCGATGTGCGTGCCGTCCCCGATGGAGACGATGGGGACCACCTTCGTGTAGCCCTGGAACTTTGCGTTCCGATTGAAGGTCACCGTGTTGATGAAGTCGTTGAGTGGCTCCGCAAGGGCCTTCACCAGTGCGCCGCCGCCCACGATCAGGGCTCCCTTCTTCAGGATGTCCCCGAGGTCCAAAGCCGTTGCCGAAGTCGGTACCGCGGTCAGGCTGAGGGCAGCCAGGAGGAGCACGGCCGTCTGCTTCTTAAAACGATTCATGGGTCTCACCTGCTTATCCCGTTTTTGGCGAACGCACGGGGCGTCCCGCCATCATACGCCGCAACGCCGTAACATAATGGCATATTCCCCCCGCGGGGGGAAGGGTTTTTTTAACGAGTCCACCTCTACGGCGCTGGCGGCTTTAATTTCGAGCCGCCATGAGAATCGCAAAGAGGATCGCGAAGGCTGCCAGCGCGCAGGCCATGGGCAGGTGGTAGGAGTTGGAAGGCGGTTCCGCCCCGGGCTTCCAGGGGTCGGCTTCGCCCCTGGGGCGGGCGCGGCACGTGTCCTCCGCGCGCTCCAGCGCCGACAGGATGGGGACGCTTGCCAGCGCGTCCAGGGCGCGAGCCGCGGGGGCCCCGATGCGGGGCAGGGCGCTCAGGAACGCCTCTGCAGCGCGGTTCAACGCAGGGGCGGCGAGCCTCCCGATTTGGAGGGGCAGGGTCAGGAGCGCCTCTGCCGCTCGATCCATCGCCGTGGCGAAGGCGCCGCCCAGGAAGGGGAGAGCGCAGAGCAGGAGGGGGCGGTAGAGCGCTCCCTCAAGGTCCAGTCCGTCGGGCCAGCGGTTCAGGAAACGATAGCGCGCGCCCGGCGCGCGCTGCATCAGGAGGCGGCGGATGAACAGCGCGTAGACTGCCGTGCCGATGACGAGCGGGATTGCGGCCCCGGTCAGGGCCTCCAGCGAGAAGTAATGGACGGGCTGGTGTTCCGCGGGGCCGCCCATAAAGGGCGTTGCCATGATGCCGACGGAGTCCGTCAGGTGGTGAGGCAGAGCGCCCAGCAGGGGCAGAAGGAGGGCCGGCAGGGTCAGGGCTGCGGCGCTGACGGGGGTCATGTACCTTCCCTTCGCCTGAGCAGCGATCCGGGGCTCTGGGCGTGCGGCGAACAGGGCGGCGAAGAGCTTGAGGACGTAGGCGACGCTGAGTCCGCCGCTGACGAGGAAGGTCCACTCGACCAGGCTGAAAAACTGCGGCTCCGTCAGCCCCAAGACGTTCAGGAAGGCGGGGACGGCGCCCGCGCTGCCGCGGGCCTCCAGCAGGTACAGGTGTTCCAGGATGCTCTCGTGCAGCAGCGTCTTGGCGATGTAGCCGTTCCAGAGGGGCATTCCCATCAGCCCTAGAGCCCCCATGGAGAAGGCGAAGCAGAACAGCGGCTTGCCGCGGCCGAACCCCTGAACGTCGTTCAGGTCCAGCGCTCCGGTGTTCATGTGGACGACGCCGGCGGACAGGAAGAGCACCAGCTTGATCAGCGAGTGTCCGACCATGTAGAGCGCGACGCCGCGCGCGGCCAGGTCGTTCTCCGGCCCCAGGAAGCCCAACATGGCGACGCCCGTCAGGATGAAGCCGAGCTGCGACATGGAGGAGCAGGCCAGGGTTCTCTTTAGGTTGACGGAGAAGATGCCCAGCACCGCGCCCAGGACCATCGTCACGAGGGCCGGCAGCAGCAGGATCAGGGCCCAGGTCGGGTCGTGGCGGAACAGGGTGGCGCTGAGCATCAGGATGCCGAAGACCCCCGTCTTGGTCAGGAGGCCGGAGAGCAGCGCGCTGGAGGGCGCGGGGGCTGCGGCGTGAGCGGGGGGCAGCCACACGTGCAGCGGGAAGATCGCCGCCTTGGCCGCGAAGCCGACGAGCGTCAGGAGTCCCGGACCCAGGAGGTCCTCTGCCCGCGCCTCCAGGACGGCGGGGGACAGCGAGTCGAGGTCCAGCGTGCCGAGCTCCCGGTAGAGCAGGACCAGACCCAGGAGCGTCGCCATGCCGCCGATGATGGTGACGGCCAGGTAGGTCTGGGCTGCGCGGGCGGCCTCCGGCGTTTCCTCCTGCGCCACCATGACGTAGGAGGAGAGGGACATCATCTCGAAGAACACGAAGGTGGTGAAGAGGTCCGCCGAGAGGAAGACGCCCATCATGGCGCCCTGGGTGATGAGGACGAAGAGGTGGTAGCGCCTGCAGTTTTTGTGGTGCGTCAGGTACTCGCTGGAGAAGATTGAGGCCACGGCCCACATGAACGCAGTGAGCACCGCGTAGATCAGGCGAAAGCCGTCGAGCCTCAAGGACAGGCCCAGCCCCAGCCCACAAATCCCCTCCAGGGCGAAGGAGGCGCCCGTAAGGCCGCGGCAGAAGCAGACGGCGGCCAGTTCGATCAGCGTGACGGCCCAGACGGCGCAGTCCAACACACGCCTGTCGGAGCGCCCGATGGCGAAGGCGAGCGCGCCTCCTGCTGCGGGCCACAGCACGAGGAGGGGAAGCATGTAGCTGTCGCTTGCGGACGTCATGGGATCGCCTCCGGCAGGGTGCCGGGCACGGCCCGTTCAAAGAAGCCGAGGACGGGTTCGGCCCAGAGGCCAAGGAGCAGCGCGCCGACGGCCAGGAGTCCGATGGGGATGAGCATGGCGGGACCTGGATCCGTGATGCCGTAGTTGGCGGCGCGGAGGTTGAAGCCCCTCCCCGGCATGACGGCGACGCAGAGGACCTGCAGGACGTAAAACGTCGTGAGGAGCGCAGAGGTCAGCATGGCCGCCAGCCCGAAGAACCCGATCGGCGAGGACGCTCCTGCAGAGGCGGCGGCGATGCCGAGGCGCCACTTTGCGATGAAGCCCGCCATGGGCGGCAGGCCGACGAGAGCCAGTCCTGATAGGAGAAAGGCCAGAAACGTCGCCGGCATCCCAAAGCCCCAGCCGCGCATGTCGAACAGGAACTCCCGGCCCGACTGGCACAGGATGGCGCCGGCGCAGAAGTAGAGGTTTGCCTTGATCAGCGCGTGGGCGGCCATCTGCGTCATGCCGGCGGACAACCCGGAGGGGGTCAGGAGCAGCGCGCCCAACAGGGCGTAGGCCAGTTGCCCGATGGTGGACCAGGCCAGGCGCAGCTTGAGCCGTTGAGAGGACAGGGCCATGCACGCCCCGTAGACCGTCGTGACGCAGGCCAGGGCGAAGGCCGCCAGGTGCGCCCAGCTGCCGTTCAGGACGTCGGGGCCGAAGACGTACCACGTGAGGCGGACGATGGCGAAGACGCCCGCGTTTGCCACCGCAACGGCGTTGAGGATCGCGGAGGCGGGCGCCGAGGCCTCGGCGGAGGCGAGGGGCCAACCGCGCAGTGGCAGGAGGGCGCTCTCCAGCCCGAATCCGAGGAAGCCCAGGAGGTAGATGAGGTACAGCAGGTCCGGCTTCCTCAGCGCGTCGGAAGGAAGGCAGCCTCCGGGCGCGAAGTCCGCGTTTCCGATGAAGGCGGTGACGAAGGCCAGGGAGAGCAGGGTGCAGAAGGCGCCCCAGGCCAGGGGGAGCGCGCGCGCCGCCTCGGCGATGCTCTGCCCCTCACGCCTCATGATGGGCAGGACGCTCAGGGGCAGGAGTTGACAGAACAGGCAGAGCGTCAGCAGGTTCGCCGCCAGGGCCACGCCCGCGGCCGCGCCGTAGGCCAGGACGAAGCAGGCGAAGAAGGGCTTGGCGCGATGCGGAGTGCGGCCCATGTAGTCGAGGCCGTAGAGGGCGACGAAGGGCCAGAGGCACGCCAGCAGCGCGGCGAAGACCGCCCCGGCTCCATCCATGCGGAGGGCCAGGGAGAGGTCGCGCGGGAGGCGGAGCAGCGTCAGCGTCCCCACGGGGGGCCGGGCTGCAAGGTACAGGAGGAGGGCGCTGTTCAAGAGGACGGCGCCTCCGACGAAAGCGCAGAAGCCCGTGCGGCTTTTCAAATGCCTGAGCATTAGCGCCGCGGCGGCCAGCGTAGGAAGGAGGATAGGGAGGAACAGGGGTCTGGCGTCCATGGCGGGCCTCAGAGGATCGCTGCCGCGATGTCGTCGAAGCAATGGACGAGGGGGCCGGACAGGACGCCCGTGAGGAGGGACCCTGCGCTCAGCAGGTACTGGGGCAGGCGCATGTTGACGGACATGTGGACGGGCTGGAGGTGGCTGTCGTCGAACTTCGCGCCTGGGAAGAAGGCGTCCGTGATGATGGGCATGAGGTAGCCTGCGGTGAGGATGGCGCTGATGAGCAGGACGACGATTCCGGCGATGCCCAGCCAGCCCAGCGTCGGGTCGATGGCCCCCACGGCGGCGTACCACTTGGCCGTAAAGCCGCCTGTGACGGGGAGGCCGATGAGGGAGAGGGAGGCCAGGGTGAAGCAGGACATGGTGATGGGGAGCACCCGTCCCACCCCCTTGAGCTGGTCCGTGAAGTGGTAGTTGGAGGTGGGCATGGTGAAGTAGATGACGACGCCCGCGCTGAGAAAGAGGCAGGTCTTGGCGAAGGCGTGGGCCAGCACCTGCAGCAGCGCTCCCGCCACCCCCGACGGCGTCAGGAGCATCATGGCGAACACGACGTAGGAAACCTGGCTGATGGAGGAGTAGGCGATGCGCTTTTTCAGGTGCTTTTCCAGATAGGCCAGCATGGAGCCGACCAGGATGGTGAGGAGCGCCGTGCAGATGACGGCCGTCTGCACCCAGGTGCCCCGCAGGAAGCTTGCCCCAGCGAGGAAGTAGACGACGCGGAACATCGCCACGATGCCTGCCTTGGTGATGAGCCCGGACAGCACGGCGCTGGCCGGCGTGGGGGCCACGGGGTGTGCGATGGGCAGCCAGGCGTGCAGGGGATACAGGCCCGCCTTCGCCCCAAAGCCGATGAGGGTGACGAAGGTGACGGTCAAGAGCGTGTTACGCTGGGCGGGGTCCGTCACCGCCCCCATGACGCCGCTCGGGGTGAACTCCGTGGAGACGCCGCAGGCCTGAAAGAAGAAAAAGCCGCCGAGGGCCAGCCCCGCCCCGGTGAGGGAGTAGAAGAGGTACTTCACCCCCCCGCTGATGGCCTCCGTCCGCTGGGAGTGCATGACCAGCGGAAGCGTCATGAAGGTCAAAAGCTCGAAGAAGAGGTAGAGCGTCAGGAAGTTGGCTGCGCAGGCGACGCCGTTCAGGATGCCACAGGTCGCCAGGAAGAAGGCGAAGAATCGGTCCTCCGGTGGACGGTGTTGCAGGTACTCGAATGCGTAGAGGGTGACGAGGGGCCAGATGAAGGCGATGAGAAGGATGAAGACCCTGGCCAGGGCGTCCATACGGAGGGCCAGCCGCAGGGAGTCCGTGGCACGCCACAGCACGAGGAGCTCCCCGTTTGAACAGAACGCGGCCGCGCAGGCCAAAAGCCCGCTGAGGATGGTGGCCAGTTCGACGTAGACGTGTCTTTGTCGGTCGTCATGGATGTGGTGAAGCAGCAGAAAGACCCCTGCAAGGATGGGAAAGATGACCGGAAAGAGCGTCAGCAGTGCCTGATTCGTCATGAGAGTGCGCCTCCTCATTAGGGTTAGAGTTCGGAATTAGGGAACGCGCTGGGACCCGTGGGGGCGGCGAACGACCCTTCGGTCGCTCCCGCCGTCCCTACTATTATAAAGCATAACGGCCATGAGGGCCGGGTGCGGGCAGGATGCGGCGATGCGAGGTGGACCGAATGTTATAATGAATGAAAATCGTGCCTGCAATCACGTGCCGCCTTGGCGTTGAACGTTGGCATCGGCGGTATGAGATTTGGATAAACGAATTGGCAGGCGGTCAGGATTTTTCTTATGAAGGCGCTGGAACATAATGGCATTCCTTTTGCCGTCAGTCATCGCATCCCCACCCCGGAACTCATGGAGGCCATTCGGGACACTCAAGAACGTCGAAATCTGCATGGTCCCTTCAAGACGGCAGAAGAGGCGGTCGCTTCCATGTTGGAGGATTGACGGAGGTTGGCAACCTCTGCTGAGGTTGGGTGCTCTCATGTTGGGGAAAAATGGAGATGATCGGATGGATTGGGTTGTGGCAACGGCGATGATGGGCGTAACCGTCGTCGGTGGCGTCGTCGCAAGCGTGTGCGGTTTCGGCTTTGGGGCAGTGGCCATGGCGACGTGGCCGTACTTCCTTCCCTATCAGCAAGCTGTAGCCGTCTCGGCGCTCTGTGGGCTCAGCACGGCGCTGATGATCGCCGTGCCGCACCATCGCAGCATAAACTTCAAGATACTGCTGCCCTGCTCGCTCGTGGCCCTGTGTTGTTCAGCGGCGTCGGTGCAGCTCTCCCTGGGGGCCGCGGAAAAGCTCATGATCCACGCACTGGGCGCGATGCTGATCGCCGTGTGCCTTTATTCTCTCTTCCTGGGCGGAACGATCCGCATCAAGGGCACGGCGCTGAACGGCGTCATCGCGGGAGCCATTGGGGGCACCTGTGCGGGACTTTTTTCCGTCGGCGGGCCCCCGATAGCGATCTATCTCCTGGCTGCGACGGACAGCAACGACGAGTACCGCGCGACGCTGAACGCCAGCTTTTGCTTCACCTCCGGCATCTCGACGTTCGTGCGATGGCACAACGGCGTCATCACGTCCACGACGTTTCATTTATGGCTGCTCATGCTGGCAGCGCTTGCCCTTGGCGTCTTCCTCGGCAACAAGATATTTTATCGACTGGACGCAAAGAGGCTGCGCTTTGCCGTGTACGGCTACATGGCCATCTCCGGCGTGACGATGCTGTTCAAGTGATGGGTATGCCCCATTCCAATCCACGTTGACGCGAGGCGGCGGAGAGCCTGAGCGGCCCCCGTTTTCACCGGCTGTGAGGTGAGCGCCTGTCAGGCGCCGAAAGGGCCCCTGACAGGCGCTGTTCTTTTATTGTATGGTTGGAGCGGTGGGCGCTCCATTCAACTCCAGCACGGCCTGAACGAAAAAACCCGCCCCCACGGGAAGGGCTTCCTCGTCAAAGACGAAGGTGGGGCTGTGGAACCGGGTCGGTTCTTTGCCCTCCTGCCGGATGCCCAGCCGTGCGAAACAAGAGGCCGGAATCTTTTCGCAGTAGCAGGCGTAATCCTCCGAGCCCATGCGCGCCTGGCTCATCGTCTTGACGTGTTCTTCGCCGAGCAGTTTCGCGGCAGCGGAACGCATGGCGTGAACCACGTCGGGATCGTTGACCAAGGGCGGCACGCCGTAAGCGTAGTCAAGCTCGTGAGTGCAGTTGTATCCAGCAACGATGGAGCCGATCATGTGGTCCATCACATCCCTGATCCTGCTGCGGCTTGCTGGGGACTGACAGCGGACAGAGCCGTCGAAGGTCACTTCGGCGGGGATGATGTTCTTCGCGGTTCCGCCGTGGATGGTGCAAATCGAAAGGACGACGGGATCGATGGCGTTGAACTGACGGGTGATCAGGCCCTGTAGCGACATGACGCAGTTGGCCGCGGCGAGCAGAGCGTCTGCCCCCGAATTGTGGGGGTATGCGCCGTGTCCGCCGACGCCCCTGACGGTGACGGAGAACGTGTCGGAGGAGGCCATGCTGGGGCCTTCGCGGAAGGCGATGTCGCCCGTAGCGAATTCAGCGATGCCGTGCTGGCCAAGGATGACGTCTACGGTTGGGTTCTCAAGGCAGCCGAGGCGAATCATCAGCTCCGAGCCTCCAAGGGTTTCTTCGGCGGGTTGAAAGATGAGTTTGACCACGCCGCTGAAGCGATCGCGCATCGTCATGAGGATCTTTGCAGCCCCCAGAAGCATTGCGGTGTGGGCGTCGTGCCCACAGGCGTGCATCACGCCCGCAACTTCCGATGCGTCGGGGCCCGCAGCCTCCTCCTGAATCGGCAGGGCGTCCATGTCGGCCCTGAGGGCGATCACCTTGCCGGGGGCGTTTCTCTGGCCGCGAACGATTCCCACGACGCCGACCTGCGTGTCCAGGGGCTGAAGTTCGATGCCGAGCTTTTTCAGTTCGGAACGCACGAAGGCCGCGGTTTCGATTTCGTGCATGCCCAATTCGGGATGACGGTGGATGCGACGTTTACATTCCACGAGGTAGTCCCGTATAGATCGCGCTTTCTCCATGATCTCTGAAGCCATGATCTTCCTCCTGACTGACTTTTTTTGTGCCCGCCGAGAAGAGTATTGCGCTTTCGGGGGCTGAGGGCAATCTCAATTCCAAGTGACGCGTAACGAACGACCTGCATATTGTATACAACTTTGCCTCCTTTGCATAATTGGTTAAAGCGTTAGGCTCCGCTAATTAAATTCAGAACCTTAGTTTTATCCTGGGCAATAGGAGAATGAATAGGCTGTTTTTCGTATTTTTTGTTGCAGACAGGAGGGTTTGTCCCCGTGAAGCTGTTGCGCTCTGTCGCATTGAAAAGTTTAAGCAGGGTTGCATTTTGTATATTATTTGCTAGAATCAGGGAAGCCGTGGATATTATTTGGAGATGATGAATTTTATGGCCGAGTGTGGGGGGCTTGGCCTCCAATGGATGTGTCCACGACGCAATGCGGCTACGATAGGGGAAGTGCAGCAGCGCCTGGTGTCATTGTCGTAACATCTTGATTCAGGAAGGAGTCCTTTGTTTATGAAGAAGACGTTCGCTCTTTGTTTTGCTCTGGCGATGTTGTATGCCGGGGTGGCCTTTGCCGCTTCGAGGGGTGAAACCCTTCGTGTCGGAGTTTCCATCGACGCGAAGAACTTCGACCCGCAGAACGCGGTCGATACCTATTCTTTCTCCATGCAGAAGCAAATTTACGAGCCGCTTTTCACCGTTGACGGCAAGACGCGCAAACTGACGCCGGTGCTGGCTGAAAAGGTTGAGGTGCTTGATGACCACACCTACAAGTTCTATCTTCGTAAGGGCGTCAAGTTTCACAACGGCGAGGAGTTCACGGCGGACGATGTCGTGTTCTCGCTGACGCGCGTGACCGATCCCAAGAGCTCCGTGTTCGCCAACTCGAAGGGCGTATGGATCGACCCCAAGGGTTTTGAGGTGATCGACAAGCACACGGTGATCGTGCGCACGAACGGCCCTGTCGGCGGCTGGCTTGGCTCGATGAAACACCCCTACGCCATGATCCTGAATCGCAAGGCCGTTGAGGAGGCTGGAGCCGACTACTTCCGCAAGCCGGTTGGGACCGGTCCCTACAAGTTCGTCAGTTGGACGAAGGGCGAGCGGGTCGAAATGGAAGCGTTTGACGACTATTGGGGTGAGAAGCCCTACGCCAAGAAGCTGACCTTTGTCGTTCTGCCGGACGACAGCACCCGTATCATCGCTCTCGAGACGGATAAGGTCGATATGATCTACGCTGTGCCGCCCTCGGACTTCGAGCGTCTGCAGAACAGCGATCGCGTCAAGGCCGTTAAGGCTCCTGGCCTGGTCCTGCTGCACCTGGCCATGAACATGGACAGCCCCAAGCTGAAGGACCCCCGTGTGCGTAAGGCGATCGACGCGGCGATCAACAAGGAAGCCTATGTTCAGGTCGTCTACAACGGCAACGGTATCCCCGGCGAGGGCCCCCTGCCCACGGCCTCCTCATGGTTCCCTGAGAACCCCGAGAAGTGGGGTTACGACCCCGATCTGGCCAAAAAGCTCCTGGAGGAAGCCGGCGTCAAGGACCTCGAGCTGAACCTCTGGGTGATGAACGCTGCTGACCGCGTCAACGGCGCGACCGTGCTGCAGAGCATGTTGGGTGCCGTCGGCATCAAGGTCAACGTCTCCGTGTTCGAGAACGCTGTCATCAGTGACAAGGTGCGCAAAGAGCCCGAGAAGTACGATATGTACGCCGCCACCTGGGGCATGCAGACCAATCGCGACGCAGGGGTTTACTGGCAGTCGGTCATCACCACGACCTCCATTGCCAGCACCAATTCGGCCCGCATCTCCGATCCTGAGATCGATAGCCTGATGGACGAGGCCAACCACAGCGTCGACGAGGAAAAACGCGGTCAGGTCTTCCAGAAGATCTGGGATCGCGTCAACGATCTGCACCCGTGGGTCTACCTGTGCCAGGCCGACGAGCTTCACGGCGCGCAGAAGGACCTGATCGGCGTCGATGAGCTTTACGACGGAAAGATCAACCTGCTTACCAATATCCACTATCCCGAGCAGACCGAGCGTCTGAAGTAGCTTTCGCCTTTGTAAGGTCGGAGTGTATTGGCCTCCGACCTTACAAAGCCCCTTTAATTCACTTCCCCTATGAAATTTTTTTGTTTTTTGCGACAGAACTCAAGGAAAAAGGTGATGCTCCCGTGCTGAAGTACGCTATCCGCAGAATTTTCATGCTGATCCCCGTTATCCTGAGCGTCATGTTCATCCTCTTCTCCATTCTTTACTTTACGCCTGGAGACCCGGCCCGCATCGCCCTTGGCGAAGAAGCTACGCCTGAAACCATCGACTCGTTTCGCCGTGAGCATGGATTGGACGATCCTTTCCTTGTTCAGTTTGGCCGGTACGTTTACAATGCCGTGACAAAGTTTGACCTGGGGTACTCCTACAACATGAAAAGCCCCGTCTCTCAGGAGCTGGCGATTCGCATCCCGACGACGATGAAGCTGGCGTTTGCTGCGGTGCTCTTCAGCACGCTCCTGGGTTTGCCGCTGGGAATTCTCAGCGCGATCAGGCAATACTCGCTGCTGGACAGCGTGGTTACCGTCTTTATCCTTCTGGGTGTTTCGATGCCGACGTTTTGGACGGGGCTTTTGCTCATTCTGGCTTTTTCGGTCAAGCTGGGCTGGCTGCCCTCGATGGGCTTTGACACGTTGAGCGAGATGGTGCTGCCCGTCGTCACCCTTTCTGGCTCCTCGACGGCCTTGTTCGCGAAGATGACGCGGTCGAGTATGCTGGAGGTGATCAAATCGGATTACATCAGGACCGCCCGTGCCAAGGGGCAGAAGGGGAGTGTCGTGATCTGGCGCCACGCCCTGCCGAACGCACTGATCCCTGTCATGACGATCATCAGCATGCAGTTTGGCACGCTGTTGGGTGGCTCGATCGTCACGGAGGCGATCTTCTCCATCTCCGGCGTCGGCCGCCTGATGCTCGATGCCATCAACCTGCGCGATTACCCCATCATTCAGGGAGGCGTCCTGTTCATCTCCATGGCCTACTGCTTCATCAACCTGGCCGTCGATCTGCTGTACGCGGTGGTCGATCCGCGCATTCACGTCAAGTAGGGGGGACTGTCGTGAAGAATAACTCCATGCTCAAGTACACGATGATCCGTCTGCGCCGCAGCTACCTGGCGCTGTTCGGGCTCTTTATCCTGCTCGTGCTGATCGTTTGCGCCATCTTCGCCGATCAACTGGCGCCTTACGGCTACGCCCAGCAGGATTATATGATGATCTGCAAGCCCCCTTCGGCGCTCCATTGGCTGGGGACCGACGAGTTCGGGCGCGACATCCTCAGCCGTCTCATCTACGGCTCTCGGATCTCCCTGCAGGTCGGACTGATCGCCGTCTCCATCTCGCTGGTGGTGGGAGGGCTGATCGGTGCGGTTTCCGGGTACTTCGGCGGCAGGTTGGACAACGTCCTCATGCGCTTGATGGACGTTCAGATGGCCATTCCCACGATCCTGATGGCCATCGTCATCTCGTCCGTCCTCGGGCCGGGTTTGTTCAACTTGATGGTTGCCGTGGGCATCACCTATATCCCCAAGTTTGCCCGTCTGACGCGCGCCTCCGTGCTCTCCATCAAGGATCAGGAGTTCATTGAAGCGGCCCGCGCCATGGGCGCTTCTCACAAGCGCATCATCTGTCTTTACATCCTGCCCAACTGCGCCGCGCCGCTTATCGTGCAATCGACGCTGAGCGTGGCCAACGCGATTTTGTTTGCCGCGACTCTGAGCTTCCTCGGCCTGGGCATTCAGCCGCCCTATCCTGAATGGGGAGGCATGCTTTCCGCAGCGCGCCCGTACCTGCGCAACAGCGCACACATGAGCATCTTCCCCGGCCTGGCCATCATGTTCACGATCCTTTCCCTGAACTTCCTTGGCGACGGTCTGCGCGACGCGCTTGACCCCAAACAGAAGCGTTAGGTGGGCACTATGGGTGAAAATAAGGACATTCTTCTGGACATTAAGGACCTTTCCGTGCAGTTCAACACGGATTCAGGGGTGGTGAAGGCAGTCAACCACCTGAACATGAAGCTGGAGCGTGGAAAGTCGCTGGGCTTCGTCGGGGAAACGGGGGCTGGCAAGACGACGACGGCCCTCTCCATCCTTCAGCTGGTGCAAACCCCTCCCGGCGAGATCGTCGGCGGCGAGATCCTCTTTAACGGGGTCGACGTCTGCAAGATGACGGAAACCGAAAAGCGTCGTCTGCGCGGCGGCGACATCTCCATGATCTTTCAAGACCCGATGACCTCGTTGAACCCGATCATGACCGTGGAGGATCAGATCGTGGAGATGGTTTCCCTGCACTTGAATTTAAAGGGAGGAGCGGTTCGTGAGCGGGCCATCGAGATGCTTCGCCTGGTCGGTATTCGCCCCGAACGCGCCAGGGACTTCCCGCACCAGTTTTCGGGCGGAATGCGCCAGCGCGTGGTGATCGCCATTGCCCTGGCCTGCCGCCCTCAGCTGATCATTGCCGATGAGCCGACCACGGCGCTCGACGTGACGATTCAGGCCCAGGTGCTGGAGCTGATCAAGAAGCTGCAGCAGAGCGAGAAAACCTCGATGCTCCTCATCACCCATGACCTGGGCATCGTGGCGGAAACCTGCGACAACGTGGCGATCATGTACGCGGGGCACCTCATTGAGTACGCCGACCTCAAGAGCCTCTACACCGCGCCGAAGCACCCCTACACGCAGGGACTGTTCAACGCGGTGCCCACGCTCGAGAGCCCGCTTGGAAGCCGGCTGGCCGTGATCCCCGGTTTACCGCCCGACCCGACGAACCTGCCGAAGGGCTGTTCCTTCTCGCCGCGCTGTCCTTACGCGAAGGACCTGTGTCATGAAAAACCCTGCGGCATGCATGAAGTGGAGGCAGGGCATTTCGTCGATTGTTACTTCCCGCTGACCCCTGCGTCGGGCAACGCGTTCCTGCAGTGAGGTGGAATGGTTATGAGCGATAAACCGGATAAGTTCATCGAAGTAAAACATCTGAAAAAGTATTTCACCGTTTCCAGCGGATTGCTTCACGCCGTTGACGACGTGTCGCTCGACATCCCCCGCGGCAGGACGCTGGGGTTGGTGGGGGAGTCGGGCTGCGGAAAGTCCACGCTGGGGCGTGTGATCATCGGTCTGATCGAGGCGAGTGGCGGTGAGGTGCTGTTCGACGGAGAGGACTCGCTGAAGTTCGAGGGGGTGAAACGCAGTGAATTTCGCCGTCGCGCCCAGATCGTCTTTCAGGACCCCTTCTCGTCGCTGAACCCTCGCATGTCCGTGTCGCAGCTTATTGCCGAACCGCTGATCATCAATGAGATCTGTCGTTCTCACAAGGAGCTGAACGAAAAAATCGGCGAGCTCATGGACCTGGTCGGATTGGCCTCGCGTTTGACGACTTCCTTCCCCCACGAGCTGGACGGCGGACGCCGCCAAAGGATAGGCATCGCCCGTGCCCTTGCGCTCGACCCAGAGTTTATCGTCCTCGACGAGCCGGTCTCGGCGCTGGACGTGTGTATTCAGGCACAGGTCCTCAACTTGCTCGCCGATCTGCGGGAGCAGCGAGGGTACACGTACCTCTTCATCTCGCACAACCTGTCGGTGGTCCGCTACGTTTCCGACGAGGTCGCGGTCATGTACCT
This sequence comes from Fretibacterium sp., assembly GCF_057312375.1. Taxonomy (NCBI): domain Bacteria; kingdom Thermotogati; phylum Synergistota; class Synergistia; order Synergistales; family Aminobacteriaceae; genus Fretibacterium; species Fretibacterium sp. The sequence continues at coordinate 7,237 of NZ_DBHLDX010000028.1, read as the reverse complement.
CGGCAACGTGGTGGAAAAGGCGGACAACAGCACGCTGTTCAAGTCGCCGCTGCATCCCTACACGCAGGCTCTGCTTTCGGCCGTCCCCGTCGCCAGCGTCGAGCCGAAAAAACAGCGAATCATCCTTGAGGGAGATGTTCCCAGTCCGGTCAATCCTCCGGCCGGCTGTCGCTTTGCAGGGCGCTGTGCGCGTCGCGAGGACGCCTGCACGAGCGAAACGCCCGCGCTGGTCGAAATCGAACCGGGACATTTCGTCGCATGCCACAGGCTGAAGGATCAGCTTGTTCGCCATGCCTGACGCTCCAGGACAACGCGAGAGCGCGGAGCGGACGCTGCGTTGGTTCTGCGGCGTCCCCGTGCTCACCAACCCGCTGCTCCTGATGGACCTGGCTTCGGTGCTGGTGATCCTTTGGTTCGTTACTGTGCTGATCATGGCGCTCGCCCAGGTCACGTTTGGCGGGGGCGCCCTGGAAGGGACGCACCTTACGGCGGCCTCGATCTATGCAAGCTATCTGGTGTTGCTGGTTGGGGTGCTGTTCGTGGTGGTCTGCCTGCTCTTCTACCGCCGCGGCTATGTGATGTGCTACCGCTTTGAGGACAACGGCGTCTTTGTCGAAACGCTTCGCGCGAGAAACGTGCCGGGGGCGTCGGGACTCCACGTTCGCCCCTTTGTCGTTGGCGTCCCTGAGGAGATCGTGGGCAGCGTGGCGAGGGACGTGGACTGGAGCGACGTGTGGAGCCTCAGGGAGTTGGCTGGGATGAACTCGTTTCAGCTGAGGGGAAAGTACGGGCGCCTCGCGCAGATCTACTGTCCCGACGAGAAAACCTATCGGGAGGCCCTGGCCTTTGCGAGGAGGAAAGTCGAGCGTCATGCTTAAAGACGGCAAGCGCACCATGAACAAGCAGGTGTACTTGAGTTTGCGCAGCGACATCCTCTCCGGACGATATCACGACGGGCAACAACTGCTGCAGGCCGAGTTGGCGGAGGAATACCACGTCAGCCGCATCCCCGTTCGCGAGGCGCTGATGCAGCTCTCCAGCGAGGGGTTGGTGCAGATCATCCCCTACAAGGGGGCGGTCGTTGCCTCCTTGTCCATCGAGGAGCTGCATGAGATCTTTGAGATCCGCTACGCGCTCGAGTCCTTGATCTTGCGTTACGTCGTGCAGAACATCACGGAAGAATCGGCTGCGCGAGTTCACAACCTGCTCCTCGAGTCGACGCAGACGCCGCCGGAGAGACGAAGCCGCAAGACGAACTGGGAATTTCACCGCGCGCTTTATGAGATTGCCGGAAAGCCCCGCCTGCTTGAGCTGATCGAGTCCCAGTACAATAAGATCGATCGGTACGTTCAGATGGATATCACCTTGCCGAACGTGCAGGAGAACGCCTTTAAATCCCACGACGCGATCCTTCAGGCCTGCCGGGTCGGCGATGTGGTGGAGGCGACCGTGTTGCTTCACGAACACATGGTGACGGCACTTCGTCGCCTCGACCGCTTCCTGCAACAGGGGGAACTCCACGCTCCGGACTCGGATCGATCGACCACGCTTTTTATGCCGATGATCAACCGTCGCGAGCTGCGGTAACGCCTGGAAGCCCGGCGAATGTCGTTTAGCGCGCGATAGAGGATTCGTTATGTCATATTATAAATTCAGGAGGTTTTATCGATGTTGACGCACAAACAGAGGATCGAAAACGCCCTTGCGCTGAAGGAGAACGACCGCACGCCCTACAGCATGTGGATGCACTATCCCAATCGCGACCGTCACCCCCGTCGCCTGGCCGAACTGGCGCTCAAGGCGCAGCGGGAATACGCTCTGGACTTCATCAAGTACATGCCCTTTGGACTTTACACCACCATCGATATGGGCGTCGACCTGGACGTGTACGAGGGCTTTGAAAAGGCCCCCACTCAGCATGAGCCCGTCATCAAGGACGTCAAGGACTGGGATCGCATTCGTCCTCTCGACGGAACTCGGGGCGAGTACGCCGTCGTCCTGGAGTCGCAGCGCATCCTCATGGAGATGATGGAGGAGCACGTGCCCTTCCTGCAGACGGTTTTCAGCCCGGCCACCACGCTGGCGAAGATGTGTTCTCCAGCCGTGCTGGTCAGGCACATGCGCGAAGACCCTGTTCGCGTCCATCGTGTGCTGGAGATGGTCACGGACACCACGATTCAATTTGCCCGCGCTTCCGCCGATCTGGGCGCGGACGGCTTCTTCTATGCCTCGCAGCTTTCGGGGCGTCAGACGATGGAAAAGGCCGAGCACGAGGCGTTTGTCGAAAAATATGACCTTGCGATCCTGAATGCCGTTAAAGACAGGACCTGGTTCAACGTGCTGCACCTGCACGGTGCTCAGGTGCGTATCGACGAAGTTCAGCATTACCCCGTGCAGGGGCTGAGCTGGCATGACCGCGATGACGGCCCTTCTATGGATGAGGTCCGTAAGTACAGCACAAAGGCGTTCGTTGGCGGCCTGAGCTGGGGCGAGAATTGGCTGACCAAGACGGAGGAACAGGTCGCCGGTGAGGTGCGGGAGATGTGTGGTCGTCCCGGCCTGATCCTGGGGCCGGGTTGCGTGATCGAGCCGCACACCCCGAAGAAGTTCCTGGATCTGGTTCATAAGACGGTCGTCGACTGTTCGTGTTGTCGCTGATATTGAGCGCTGGAGAGTTTGGGAGGGCCTATGTTCACCATCACTGAGTTTCTGCATGAAGAAGTAAAGCCGGCGTTGGGATGTACCGAGCCGGGGGCGGTGGCGCTGGCGGTCGCCAGGGCGTGCGAGCAGTTGAGCGAGCGGGCGGAGCGACTGGAGGTCGTCGTCAGCGACAACATCTTTAAGAACGGCATCGCTGTCGGAGTGCCGGGGACCGACGGCGAGCGCGGCAACGAGATCGCCGCAGCGCTCGCGGTGTTCTGCGGCCACAGTGCCTACAGCCTTGAGGTGCTGAAGGATGCGACCCTTGATGACCTTCGGAAGGCTAGAGCGTTTATCGCCGACGGCAAACTGACGCTGACGGCCAACGGCCAGGGGGGCGTCTACGTCAAGGCGACGGCTTACGCGGGCGGGGAGTCGGGGACGGCCGTGATCGAGCAGACGCACGGCAACATCACGCTCGTGAAAAAAAACGACACGGTCGTCTTTGAGGCCGTTCCCTCCTGCGACTCTGCCGTGCCAAAGACGACCGCAAAAAGCGCCTCCGTTTCCATTCCCGAGCAGGTGAAGACGATGGGCTTTGAAGAGCTGGTGGCGCTGGCCGACCAGCTCTCGCCTGAGGACGTGGACTACGTCTGGAGGGGCATCGAGATGAACCTGCGCATCTCGGACTTCGGCTTTGATCACGAGGTGGGGCTTGGTCTGGGGCGAACCGTCAGGGCCGCGGCCGGTGCGAACTACAGCACCGATTTGGCCGCTCAGGTGAAGGCGATCTCCGCCGCAGCCTCTGACGCGCGCATGGCGGGTGTGGCACTGCCCGTGATGAGCAGCGCGGGCAGCGGCAATCACGGCATCACCGCGATCCTGCCGGTCTACGTGGTGGGTGCGGCGCATCACAAGTCCCGCGAGGAGATCGCCCGCGCTGTGGCCTACAGCCACCTGGCGACGAGCTTCGTCAAGAGCCGCATGGGCCGCCTCAGCCCCGTCTGCGGCTGCGCGGTGGCAGCGGGAGCAGGCGCGGCCGCAGGCATCGTGAACGTCCTGGGTGGCACGGACGCGCAGGCGCAGAAGGCCATGGAACTGGTGCTGGGCAACATCACGGGCATGCTCTGCGACGGAGCGAAGGAGTCCTGTGCGCTCAAGGTCGGCACGGGTGCGACCGAGGCCTTTTACGCGGCGCAGATTGCCCTGGCAGGCGGCGGGATGGCGGTGTCCCAGGGCGTCGTTGACGTGAACAGCTTCACGCGCACGGCGGAGAACGCGGCGCGGCTGAACCGCGAGGGCATGAAGGACGTCGATCACACGATCATCGACATCATCACGCACCGCTGCGTGAGTTGAGCTGACCGGCAGGAAATCATGAGAAGGGGACTGACGGCCCGCGAGCAAAGGCGAGCGGCAGCCGGAAGGCTCCCCGAAAGTGGGGACAGAGGGCAGAATCACAAGCTGCCTTCCGTCCCCACTTTGAATAACGCATCGTAGTGTTGAGATTAGGAGAGGATGCGTACACTCAAACGTGTCACAAACCTGCACGTCCCATGGCGTGGAGACCCCTACATGGGCCCGTAGCCGATCGCGTCGGCCAGGTACAGGAACGCGAGCTGCATGAGGAAGAAGAAGCCCTGCAGCGGGAGGATGAACTGGTGCTGAACGCGCTTCATCGCAGATGTTCTAACACAGGGGGACAGCCAATGGGACTTTCTTGGAGCGCAATGCGTAAAGTGTTGGAACAGGAGAATATTTGCGATTCCCTCAAGGGGAGGGTACAGTATTTTGTCACTCGGTATAGAGAATCCCATGACGAGGAGGGGCGTGTTGCCATCCGTCTTGACGGAAACGAGATTTTCAAGTCCAACTTCTACGACGGAGAGATAAAACGCCGTGAAGCATGGAACGAAATCAACGCAGGCAAAGGCAGACCGACGGATTATGCGGAATCTGGCGAACAGATGGAGCTTGCAGCCTTAAATAAGGGCGGTTTCGAGCGACTTGCTTTTTACAATGCTTTTTATAGTTACCAAAACAGTGGCATCAATGACAGCTTGCAGTCTTCTGACCCTGTAGTACGGCTCTTCGCCATTTTGGACAAAAGAGTTGGGAAAAGGCGATTGCATAAAATTATTTCCGAGATCGAACAGCAGCCCATATGGCTGAAGCCTTTCTACCGATTACGGCTGGAATCGGACGGTGTTATTTGATAAGGCAAAAAGAAAAGAGCTGACTGACGTTCACAATCAGCCAGCTCTTTACTTTTGGAATAACCAATCAACGTTGCCGCTCGACTCTTGCCAGCGTCGCAAATCTACCTCGCTCGTCGCCAGGGGAAGTTACGTCCGCTACCGCGTGCTTGGTCCCGCGCACCTTGTTGTAGAGACGCCGAGCGGTTACGCTCAGCGCCTCCGGTGGGATAAGCGCCTGGTCGTCAAGCGAAACGCAACAGGGAAATGCCGGTTTTCAATCGGCGCTTCCTTAAAAGACCTCGAAGGACTTCGCCATCCGGCTCAGGATATCGCCGAACACCTCGTGCTCGTCGTGCGGGTACTTGAAGACGAAGAAGGCAGCCCTGCGGCCGTTGACGACGCAGCACTGCGCCATCAGCACATCGCGGTCGTCGGGGTCGGTATAGCCGATCGAGAAGGCGTTCTTCCTCAGCTTCTCCGAATGTTTGATGGTGACGTTGCCGTTCTTCTCAAAATCCTTCTTGAGGCTCTGCAAGAGGGACTTGGCGTTTTCCTTACCCTTCAGATCGCGGCCCCATGCCTTCAGAAGATATTTTTTGTGGATGGACTCCATGACGACCTCACCGCCGTCCTCCTCGAAGGTGCCATCGAAAAAGATATCGGGATACTGGAAGGTGTAGCCGAACACCTTGTTGATGTACCCCTTGTACTCCATCGCATCCATTGCCGAGGCGGCCCTCGTCAGCGTCACGACCGAAAGGCAGAGGAGAAACACCGTAAAAACACGCATCAATCTCGTTCTGAACATAGATAAAAACCTCCTTCAGCGATACTTCATGAGAATGAATCCCGTCCCGTTAGGGTACTCAGAGATGTTAAATGATGGAGCAGAAACCATTCAGAGCCATTCTACAGACGATTCGAAAGGTAATAGTACCGTAACGGGATCGAGTTGCGTGAAGGGAAACCGCCGAGGAGAAGCCCGGCGGCTCTAAACGTTCCCGCTCAGTTGGTGCTCCAGACCGGGGGCGCCGGGGACCCCATGACCACGGGAGCATCCTTATTATCCGCCTCCTTGCAGGCATCCTGCGTTGGTTATTCGAGAGGGACCTCCACAGGAAATTCAAGAGCAGGGAAGAGTGCCCGCCCGTTTACAGTTACAACGGCTGGCTGGATGTGAGGCCAATTTATGTACGCGATATGTGGAACTACGACGTTTATCAGGATATGCCGAAGTACGGTAAGCCCGTGCTCATCCTTCATGGCGACAAGGAGCCATCGTCCCCATGCCCTATTCCGAACGAGCCGCAAAGGCCTATAAGGATGCGGAGTTTCACGTCGTCAAGGGCGGCGGACACGGGTTCCAGGGGAAAACCTTCGAGCAGGCAATGGGCTTTATCGACGGTTATCTCGAAAAAAACAGGGATACTTCCGGCCAACGCAGCAGACAGCGTCCGTTAGGGTCGTGACTCCACCTTCCGCGCCTGGCGAAAATGGTCGGCAGGGAGAGGGCTGCATGAGAGTCCGGTGGGGCCGGCCCCCTTACGGCTCTCCCGGCGGGAGCAGATTGCTGACGTACTCCCTTTTTCCGGAGAGGACCTCGTCGTAGAATCGTTGCTTTGCATCAATGTATCGGATCGAGTCCTTCAGAACCGCTATGCGTTCCGCAAGCCTTGCCCTTTTCTGGTCGAGCATGTCCTTCCGCTCCGGGATGCTGGATGTTCCCTTGAGGCACAATTCCAGGTACTTCTTCATCTCCTTGATACTCATGCCGCAGTCCTTGAGACAACTTAATCCCTTAATCCATGCAAGATCGCGTTCGTCAAAAACTCTCCTGTTCCTCCCGTCCCGCTTCACGTTGGGGACAAGGCCCTCGTTGCAGTAGAATTTCAGCCCCTGATAGGTCATTCCCGTCTCCTTGCAGGCCTGCGTCATCGTGTAGATCATCTTCTCTCCCCCGTTTTCCGTATAAAGGCGCAGTTGACCGATAGTAACAATCGCATTGTAGAATCTATTATATAACACAACGTGGTTTTGGAAGGCGCTATCCCGCTCAATGTTTCGTTTGGAATCCGGAGCGGCAGGGGCGCTTCTCCATCAACGGCGCGATCGGGGTCGGCAGGTTCGCAAAACCGAGGCTATTCTAACTATCGAGGAGGTTGTGACGATGGAGTACGTGAAGCTGAATAACGGGGTCATGATGCCCCTTGAAGGCTTTGGAGTTTTTCAGATCCCGGATCGGGACGAGTGTGAGCGCGTTGTGCTTGACGCCCTCGAAGCCGGCTATCGACTGATCGACACCGCGGCCGCGTACGGCAACGAGGAGGCGGTGGGCGCGGCGATCCGAAAGAGCGGTCTGCCCCGCGAGGAACTGTTCGTGACGACGAAACTCTGGGTGC
>NZ_DBHLDX010000027.1:0-26822 GCF_057312375.1 Fretibacterium sp. | reverse complement strand
GCCAGCGCGTCCTCACGCTTTGCAAGGTCGGCCTCCCGATCGGCCAATGCCTTCTCGCGCTCCGCAAGCTCCGCGGACGATTCGGAAGACGCCTTGCCCTGACTGGCCAGCTCCGCCTCACGCCCCGCAAGGTCGGCCTCCCGCCTGGCAAGCTCTGCCTCGCGCTCCGCGAGCTCAATGGACGCGGCGGAAGAGGCCTTGTCCTGTTTCACCAGGTTGACCTCTCGCTCCGCAAGGGCTGCCTCGCGCTGCGCCAACTCTGCCTCGCGCTCCGCGAGCTTCAGAGATTGGCCGGCGAGGTCCTGATCGTCAAAGGTCGCCTTGGCTTCCGCAACCTTTTCGTCCTCCTCACCCTCGGTGGAGGCGGTAGCCTCCTGGGTGGCGGCCCCCACTGCCGGGGTGTTCTTTTCTACGAAAACCGCTTCCGCCCCCGCGTCATGAACGTCCGGGGCGAGGCCCGCAAGCGCCAACGAAACCATGACCACCTTCAGCGACGTCATAAACATAACGTCAATCCCTCCCAGCAGAATCGTGATAAAGAGGCTAAGTTTGTGTAGACTAGAGTTAAAAACGCGCTGCGGAGAAGAAGCGAAGAATCCCTTTCTCCACGCTGTCATTTTATATGACCGAAAGCGCTTTGTAAAATGCGTTTGATGTCCTCCGAGGCGGAGATGAAGCAATGTGAAATGGCCTGGCGTGAAGGATCTGCGCCAGAGCCGGGCGAAGGGGGTGGGATTTCCCATCGGGGCGTTTCTCCCTTTCGGTGCCCGCTCGGTCCTTTTGGGCGGAGTTGGGCCAGCTATCCGAATTCTTAAATATGTAGTTTTAAAGACAGCATGGGGCTGGCAGGGGAAAAATGCGCTATAATCTTTTGAATTCCGCCGCGCTGTCTTGCCGTGGGAGGAAAAATTTTTTTGTGTCAGGGAGGTCTTTTTGTTGGAAGTCACATTGACGCCGATCATGTGTCTTTTTGTCGTCGTGGTGTTCATGTCGATTGGCGACATCGTCTCCATGAAGACGAAGGCGTTCGTGCCGTCCGTGTTCGTCGCGGCGGTCCTGTTCCTGGCCGGCTACTGGGGCGGCTGGCTGCCGAAGGACATCGTGGATCGGGCCCAGATGGGCGCGCCGATCGCCACGGTTTCCATGTACCTGCTCATCACCCACATGGGCACCATGATGAGCGTCCGCGAGCTGTGCCGGGAGTGGAAGACGGTCGTCATTGCCGTGGCAGGGCTTGCGGGAATGGCCCTCCTCCTGTGGTACGTCGGCCCCCTGTTCACGGACCGCAACGCGATCGTCACGGGCACGCCCCCGCTCTCGGGCGGCGTGGTGGCGGCCATCATCATGAGCAAGGCCGCAGGTGACCTGGGGATGAAGGACATGGCCGTGATGGCCATGCTCATCTACATCGTGCAGGGCTTCGTGGGCTACCCGCTGACGGCGCTCTGCCTGAAGAGCGAGGGCAAGCGCCTGCTGAAGCTCCGGGCCGAAGGCAGGGCCGAGACCGCGCGATCCGACGTGGATGCGGCGACGGGTTCGGGCTTCCACCTCGTTCCCCTGAAGTACCAGACCACCTACACGCACATTGCCTGCGTCGCGCTGGTGGCCTCTCTGGCCGACCTCTCATCGATCGGCCTGAAATCCTTCCTGGCCTACCTCAACCCGGAGTGGGTGCGCTACTCGCTGCACCCGTTGGTGATCTGCCTCATCTTCGGCGCCATCGCCGCGGAGTTCGGCATCGTGGAGCGCAGGCCCATGAACAAGGCCGGCGCCATGGGCTACCTCATCACGATCCTGATGGTCTTCATCATGGGGATGCTGAACAGCGCGACGCCTGAGATGCTCCCGCAGCTCGTGCGCCCCATCGTGGTGGTGGTGGTGGTGGGCGTCGCGGGACTCCTGATCGCCTCCTGCATCGTGGGCGCGGTGTTGGGCTACACCCTGCCCATGTCCATGGCGCTCTCGCTCACGGCCCTCTACGGCTTCCCGCCGAACTACGTCCTCACGGACGAGGCTTCGAAGGCCCTGGCGGGCGGAGACGAGGACACGTACAACTTCCTGATGAGCCACATGCTGCCCAAGATGCTGACGGGCGGGTTCATCACCGTGACGATCACCTCCGTCATCCTGGCGGGGATCTACTCCACCCTTCTGGTCCCGCCTGCGGCGATGTAGCGGACCTGAGAACGAGCGTAATGAACGAGGGCGACCCATCAGGGTCGCCCTCGTTCGTCAGGCCGGTCGGGAACTCCGACCGCCTTCAAGATGCATGTCAACGCGCATCCACGTTGCGCTTACTTTTCCAGGACGACCTTCCAACCGCCCTCGCGTTCTTCCTTCGTGGCGCGCCAGCCCTTGTTCTCACCGAAGCGCGCGACGTTGTCCCGCGAGGTGCCCGTATCGACGAGCACCTCGACGCGGCCGGACGTCAGGCCGGAGAGGGCCTTCTTCGCCGCCATGACGGGCTGAGGGCAGGAGAGCCCACTCGCATCCACCGTGATCGTTTCGCTCATGACCAAGACCTCCTTAATTAGGCAGTGCGAAGCCTGACCGTGTCAGGCCCGCGCCGGACGGAACAGGACGCCGACGGCCAGGCAGAAGACGAGCCCGGCGATCGTCACGGGGATGCCCATGGGGCCGAGGCCTGCGCCGCTGGAGGCTGCGGAGAAGTTGTGCGCCATCGCCGCGCCTACCAACATGCCCAGGACGAAGACGGCGGCGTCGTTGTCGCCCTCCCCCGTCATGATGAGCTGGCGCCCGGGGCACCCGCCCGCGAGGGTGAAGGCCAGGCCGGAGAGCACCATGCCCAGGAAGTTCCAGGTTTCGTTGGTGTGGGCGATGGGCTGGTCGCCAAAGCCCGGCTTGAAGAAGCCGAAGCCGTAGTTCGCGGCGAAGGCCACGACGGTGAAGGCCACGATACCCTTGAAGAGGTGGGCGTCGCCCATCATGAAGAGGTCACGCAGGGCTCCAACCGTGCAGAACCGGCTGCGCTGGGCCAGCCACCCGACGATGAGGCCGGCAGCCAGGGAGATCAGGGGCGCCGCGTGCGTGGCTCCCGGTCCCTTCTCCGAGAATAGAATGAGGGACGTCACGGCCTTCGTTCCGTCGGCCCCGACGGACTCGATGGTCGGCTTCAGGAACAGGAGCGCCAGGATGGTTAACGCCAGGACGGGCATCGCGAGGCCTGCGCCCTTGGGGCTGCGCTCGGCGGCGCCGAGGCTGAAGCCGTTCCACAGGAACCCGATGCCGATCAGCACGCCGACGATCAGGCCGCCGATCCCATAGACCGCGCTCCAGTCGCCGCCTGCCAGGCGGAGGTACGCCCTCCAGGGGCAGCCCAGGAACACCAGCGCGCCGAACATGGCGCAGATGCCGAGGACGAAGCGCACGGCGGGGGAGGAGCCTCCGCGGGGCGCGTACTCGCGGAACAGGAGCGACGAGAGGAAGGCGCCCAGGACGAAGCCTGGAATCTCCGGTCGGATGTACTGCACCACCGCCGCGCGGTGCAGGCCGAGCGCTCCCGCGATGTCCCGCGTGAAGCAGGCCACACAGAAGCCCATGTTGCCGGGGTTGCCGAACTTGACGAGCAGCACGGCGATGAGCCCGATGATCCCGCCCGCGATCCAGGGACCGTTGCGGGACGTCAATAGCTTATCCATGATACAAAACCTCCATAGTTTGGGGCACAGGAACAGGTCCGCCTGAGCATCGGTCAGGGCGGACGCCTGCGGGGGGTCCCATGGAGAGCGACGAGGCCGGGGACGTTCCCCCACCACATGAGGACGCAGAGGACGCGAACGGGAAGCACGCTTCCCGCCGTGAGCGGTTTCATCTTGCGCATCATGTCATGGCAGAACGCCTCCTTTCGGGGAAGCTGGGGAAAAATTTTATGTCGGGCCCGGAGCGGGAACGGGCTTCGGGCCCTCCGTATCGAGCGGACGCGAGGAAGCGCGCTTCTACGGCTCCTCCTTGCGGGGAGCGAACATCAGCTCAAAGGCCTTGTGCGTTTCCCGCGGCAGGATGCGGTAGCCCTTCTTCTCCTTGGTCATCCAGAGGAAGTAGTCCTTGTAGAAGGAGGCCGCCATGGCGAGGATGGACTTGTTGCGGTTGTCCTTGAGGTGCTCGTAGGGGTTCTTCAACCTTCGTTCCTCGTCGCTGTCCCAGCGGAAGGCGCCGAGGGCGTAGCTGAGGGACTTGTCCTCGCCGCCGTTGGGAAAGACCGGAAGGAGCAGCGCGTGGTCCTGCCAGTCGTAGGCTCCCAGCCCCTGGCCGGGGATGAAGATCACGCTTGGAACGCCGTACATGCGGATGCGCGGCACGGCGAACATGTCCATGTCCATGCCGCACATCGCCTCAAGTCGGGCGAGGTTGGCCGCGCGGTCGATGGGGGCCGCGTCGGAGGGGCAGAGCGGCGTCGTATCGCAGCGCGCGATCTTGCCGGGGACGGCCATGTACTCCCTCTTGCGCTGGACCATTTCCTTGAGCTCGCTGCGCTTCATGGCGTCGGAGAACTGGGAGCAGGCGTCCGTGACCTTTTGGGAACGGCGTTCGACCTTCTTCACGTCCATCTGGCAGTAGAGGATCTTTCGTGCCGTGGTGCGCGTTTCCTCGTGCAGCGCCAGAAACGCCTCCATGTCGGGCAGGGGAAGGGGGTTTTCGGCGTACTTCTGCGCGCTCGAAACCATGAGGCGCATGGCGCTTTCCGCCTCCGCGTAGCGGAAGCGATCCTGCGACAGGGAGGATCGCAGGTCCTCCTTCGCCTCGCGGTACTCCGGAACGCGCATCTCCACCTTCATCGCCGTCAGCTCGAAGGCGTTCAGGTCCTGGAGCAGCTTGCTTGCGTCGGAGGCTGCGTCGCGGTGGTCGGTAGCGATGCGGGTGAGCTCCGCCCCCCGCCTGTCCTGAAGCTTCTGAAGTTCCTCCTTGAGGTGCTCCACGCGGTCCGCCGGCGACATGCCGATGGAGGGGGCCGGGCACTCGGTGCCCGTGATCATGGCCCAGCAGGAAGCGATGTAGTCCGACAGGGCGAAGGTGGGGAAGATGCCCGCGCCGCAGCGTGCGTTCAGGGCGCGGTCCGCCTTGAAGTCCTGGTGGGCGGGCAGGAGCGACCCCGGCGCACCCGGACAGCCGAAGTCGATGAACAGGCGTTCCGGCTCGTCGAAGGAGAGCTGAACCGGCATGTCCTCGGTGCAGGCGCGGAGCAGGGCGAACAGCGCGTCCCACCAGGCGCCCGCGGCCTTCGTCCAGAGCTTCAGGGCCTCGCTGCGGTTCTCCGGCTTTCCGGAGTTCGCGAGCGTCGTGTACTTTTGGCTGAGGTCCGTTAACGTAGACGACGCCGACGCCACCTCGGGTACGTCCTTCCAGCGCGGGAAAAGGGGAGCGCTCATGACAGCCTCGGAAGGGTGGCCAGGAGCTCATCCCTCAGGATGGCCATGCCGCGCGACGCGCCCTCGCGGATGACGGTGAAGGGGTGGCTTGAAGGGGTGCTGACCTCCTTGGGATCGATGAGGTAGGCCAGGGTGCTGCCCCGCAGGTCGTGGACCAGCCCCGCCGCGGGGTAGACGACGAGGGAGGAGCCGATGACGACGAAGATGTCCGCCTCCCGGACCCAGCGGGCGGCCTCCGAGATCATGGGGACGGCCTCGCCGAACCAGACGACGAAGGGCCGCAGCAGGGCGCCGTCGGGGCCTCGTTCGCCGTACTCCATCTTGCGGTAGCCGATGTCGATGGGGTGAGAGTCGTCGTCCACGCTCCGGGCTTTCGTCAGCTCTCCGTGCAGGTGCAGTACGTGGGTGCTGCCCGCCCGCTCGTGCAGGTTGTCCACGTTCTGCGTGATGACCCCGACGTCGAAGTGCTCCTCGAGGCTGGCGAGGATGCGGTGCCCCTCGTTGGGCTTCGCGTGCTCCAGCTGGGTGCGCAGGTTGTTGTAGAAGTCCACCATCAGCTTGGGGTTGCGGCGCCATCCCTCGGGGCTGGCTACGTCCTCAACCCCGTAATTTTCCCAAAGCCCGCCCTCGTCGCGAAAGGTCTTGAAGCCGCTCTCCGCGCTCATGCCGGCGCCGGTCAGGGCAACCAGGCGCTTCTTCGCTCCAGTTCCGGCGGTCTTTTCGGTCATGGACAAATCCCTCCTCGCGATTTACAATGAAAACAGGTTTTATTATCGCACACTTTGAATAAAATAACAGCGTGAGCGCGCTGCGCGACTGCGCTGTCGGAGGTGGCACCGTGTCGAAAAAAAGAAAAAAGGATGAAAAGGTGGCTTCGAGGCGAAAGCCCGGTTCCCACATCGGGGAGGGCATGGTCTTCTTGAAGCGCTTTTTCCGCGCGCCGCGCCAGGTGGGGAGCGTTGCCCCAAGCTCGCGCTTTCTGACCCGCGCGATGCTGGATTGCGTGGATTGGGAGAACGCCCTGAGCGTGGCGGAGCTGGGGGCCGGAACGGGCGTGTTCACGCGGGAGGTAGTGAAGCGTGCCAGGCCCGACGCCAAGGTGCTGGTCTTCGAGGTGGACCCGGCGCTTCAGGCAATGATCCGCCGCGAGCATCCCGACTTGAAGCTGTACGGCGACGCGCAGGCCCTGCTCTCCATCATGAAGGACGAGGGCATCGAGAAGCTGGACTTCGTCATCTCAAGCCTGCCCTTCACCGTCCTTCCACGGGAGGTTGGGACGAATATCCTGAACGCCGTGCAGGATGCGCTGCGCCCGGAGGGGCGCTTCGTGGCCTATCAGTACTCCAACATCATGCGCCCGATGCTGAACGCGCGCTTCTCGCAGGTCCGTCGCAAGTTCGTGCCCCTCAACATCCCCCCGGCCTTCGTGTTCGATTGCAGCGGCGACCGCCGCGCGGCACAGACGGCGTAGTCTTTGCCCGCTCCCTCAGGGGCTGAATTTGGACCGTGAATCCGCGCTGTAGAACGCGCCTTGCGAATGGCCCCGACACGCCGAACGACGGTCGGGGCCGTTTGAAATTACGCCCCTGCACAGGGGGCAGCTCACGCAAAGCTGACGACCCGTGAGCGGCAGCGAAAGCGTATGCTGCCACACGTAAAGCCTTGAGGATTGACCACCTTGCAGCCCAGGTTCAACAACCCGATGACATCACGGTTCAGCCGAATAAACCGACTCGTTTCTTCTTATTGCATCGATTTCGGAGCAGGTCAACCCTGTGAGCTCCGATATCTGGTTCACAGGAAGCTGTACGGCGAGCATCCGATGCACCACTTCGGCACGGCCTTCAGCACGGCCCTCGGCACGGCCTTTTGCACGACTTTGCTCCAATTCCTCATCCCAAAAGGACATCATCTCGCTCTCCCCCTTTATCCTTTTGACATCTTTTCTATACTGCGCCCAGAGCGCCTTGTCCTTCAAATTGATGATTCTTGCGATGAACCTCAGAAGGTCCGAACGATCCTCTCTGCTCCAACCCTTTGACGCTAATATCTTGGTGAGCTTCAGAAGATAAAAGAACTTTTTCTGCTCCTCGCTTTTATATCCCAATGCCTTCTTTGCTGCGTAAAGCGCTAGGTCAAACGGATTATCGCTTTTCAGGAGCTCGTCGTCATCCAGTTTGCGCAGCTCAATGTAATTATAGCGGTAGTTGAGGTGTGTCCCATACTGTAGAGAATCGTAGACGCCGGGCATTTCGGACTTTGACCGGGGCTCGGTCAGAATTGCCAGCGCCACGGGGTTCTTGTCATAGTGCGCAAAGAGCAGACAATAGTAGCGCATCATCCTCCTCGAAAGGTCCTCGCCGCCTCGGCCCTGTACCTTAACGTGGAGCAGAACCCACTGCTCACCTCCGATCTTCAGAGGTATCTTCAACAGGGTATCGACAAATTTTGCCGACACCTGTTCCTCGTCTTCCGGCTTCAATAAAGTGTCCTGAAGCTCCTTATCGAGAGGCGTGGCGTCCTGCTCCAAGTCCGCATCCCCGTAGAGTTCGGGAATGGTGCTTCTCAGGAGTTCCCTCCAAAATCTTCTGGCAAGAGCTTTCCAGAATCCGTCGTAGTCAAAACGTTCATGGTCGTTCTGGATCGTTTGTTCGTCCATCCTCAACGCCCCGTTTCGTATAGGGTACAACTGTATTGTATACCACTGTGTCGGAAGTGACACGCTTACTTATGGAAAATTCAAACTCGATCTCGACGCCACAAAAAAGCGGGACTGCCCCGCGGCAGTCCCGCCTCGCCTTCACGATCGCACTATTCCCGGAACGTGATGCGCTGGTCCAGGGTCAGGTTCACCGCTCCGTTCGGGAAGGTCTTGATGTAGCCGACCAGGATCTCGTAGTCCAGGAGGCCCGAATCCTGGCTGGGGAGGCCTTTGAAGAGGTAGTAGCGGTCGCCGCCCTCCGACAGCCACGCGCTGATCGCTACGGTGTAGTACGTGCAGTCCTCCACGGGCTCCCACGCGCCGTCCTTCTCCACCTGAAGGTCCACGAGCCTGTTGCCCCACTGGGCGACGAGGCCGTCCTCGTTGAAGGTCGTCGGGGGGTTCTTCAGGTCGTAGACCACCCGGAGGCCCGACACCTGGAGAAAGCCCCCCGTGGGAGTCCGAAACGACGTGTCGTAGCCGTCGTCGTGGGCCGCAAGGGCGGAGGCGGATATCTCCATCGCCTTGCGCAACACGTCGCCGCTGACGGTGAGGATGTCGACCCGGGTCTGGAAGGGAAAGAGCTCCTGCAGCGTCTTCTCGGAGAACTTCCCCTCACGGAAGACTCTGTCGCCTCGGATGTCTCCAGCGTTGGCGAGGCTTACGTCCGTCTTGAGGCGAGTTCTCATCGCATCCGCCAGAAAGTTTCCGATGGGGGACTCCCCGCTGCGCAAGACCTCCTTGCGAGCGTCCACCGGGACGTTAAAGGACCCTATGATGGTCTCCAGTTTTTTGTTCAGCTTCTCCTCGTACTGAGTGGCCAGATTCAGGATGGCCGCGTTGGGTTCCGCCTTCGGCGTCACGCTGAGGAGCTGCCATTTGACGCTGTCCTTGGTGATCCGCCCGTTTCTCGTCGTCAGGTCCAGCCTGCCGACGAATCGGGCCACGGTCCCGCTCCAGAGCGTCGTCGTCAGCCAGTCGTCCGGACCGCGAACGAAGCCCGGCAGCGGGTCCTCCGTGATGCCGAGCGTGCGGCCGTACACCGCGTGAATGCCGCTGACCTGCTCCAACGTGTGCTGGTTCTCGAGGTCCGTCAAGTTGCTGAGCATGACGATGACATCCGCCCCCTGCGCCCTCAGGTCGGCGACCATCGCCTTTGCCGTTTCCACGAGCCCCGCCTTGGAGAGCTGAAGCTCATCGACCTTCTGGGTTGTGGTGGTGAGGATCTGAGGGGAGAGCATCGAGAAGAAGCCCACCTTCAGGTCCCCCGCCTGGACGATGACGTTCTTTTTGAAGAATGGGGCGGCTTCCGGATCGAGGATGTCCACGTTGGAGAGGACCAGAGGGAACCGGATGTACTGAAGGGCGTCCTTCAGGTGCTTCCAGCCGAAGTCCAGCTCGCGCATATCGATGGTGCCAACCTGGACGCCCGCAAGGTTCAGGGACGTGAACTCCGGCCGGCCGCCGAAGTAGCGCCACATGGGGCCGTACACGGACCCTCCGTTGACGATCAGGATCGCGTTGGGTTCGGTTTCCCTTACCTTCTGCACCACGCCCGCCGCGTGAGCCAACCCGCCGATGGCGACGGTCCCCTTGTTGACCCTGGTGACGATGGGCAGAAGCTGTCCCGCCAGGCGGTTGAGGGTGAGGAGCGTCATGCTTCCGTCCTTTGCCTGCGCCAGAGTACCGAAGACCAGGCAGATGCAAAGCGCGCAGAGCGCCGCAAAAAACTTTTGCCTCATTTCAGGTCCCTCCACGGTTCAAAAGGTTGAGTTCAACTTTTACCCCGAACGTTCGTACAGGGCGTTTAGCGGCACAAAGTCCCGTCAGTTGCCCTTGCGCTGCGGTGCCTCCTGCGTCAGGATCGTGATGCGCCCGTCCTTCGTGAGGTTTAGCTTGCCTTCGGAAAAGGTCCGGATGTACCTGAGCGTGCTGTCCAGGTCGTTGGTACCGGTGTCGGTTTGCGGCACGTCCTTAAACATGAAGTAGCGGTCACCGCCGTTCGCCAGGTAGGCACTGAGGGCGACGGTGTACTGCGCGTCGTCGTCCACCTCGGCCCAGTGACCGCCCTCCCTCTGAATTGCGAGGGTCACGAGGCGCTCGCCCCGCTGATCGACCTGGTTGGTCTCCTTGTTGAAGGTCATCGGCTGTTTTTTCAAATCGTAGACGACGCGAATGCCCGAAACCTGAAGGAAACCGCCCGTCGGGGTACGGCGGGAGGTGTCGTAGTCGTCCTCCGGTCCCGCGATGAGGGCGGAGGCGGAGCATTCCATCGCCTGGCGCAGGATCCTGCCCGGCACCGTGACGAGGGTGACCTCGTTCCCGTAGGGGAAGATCTCGAGGAACGTCCTCTCCGAGAAGTTGCCCGTTGAGAACGTCTTGTCCGCGCGGATGGCACCGCCGTTGACGAGGCCGACATCCGTCTTGAACACGTTGCGCAGGGCGTCCGCCAGGAAGTTTCCGATGGGCATCTCCCGACTGCGGACGAGGGGTTTCTGGGTGTTGACCTCCGTTTCGAAGGAGCCGATGATCTTTTCCCGCTGGGCGTTGAGCTTCTCCTCGAAGTCGGAGGCAATATTGTAGATGTTCTGGTCGAACGGCGTCTTCTGCGTGACGAGGACGACCTCCCAGGTGGAGTTGTCCTTCACGAGCCTGCCGTCCTTGACCTCCAGATTGACTTTTCCGATGAATCGGCCCCGATCCCCTCCCCAGGCCAGCATGGTGGTCCAGCCCGCCTCGTTGGTGACGAAGACGGGCTTCGAGGGGCTCTCTCCGTTGGAGCCGCGCCCGAAGATGAGGTGGATGCCCGACACGGCCCTGGCCACCTCATCGTTCTCCTCCTCGGTGAGGTCACCGAACATGACGATGACGTCCGCCCCCTGTTCCTTCAGGGCTTTCGTCATCTCGCGGGCCGAGCCGACGATGTCCGGCATGATCCTGAAATCCGCGTTGTCGCTGTTCTCTGCACCCCAGCGGGTTGTCGCGGCAAAGAGCGTGGGGGAAATCATGGCAAAGATGCCCACGTTCAAGTCCTTGTAGGTCACGATAACGGTCTTCCGCAGCCTGTCGACCATGTTCTGCGGAACGGTGGCGTTCGAGAGCAGCATGGGGTAGGTAACGTACTGCAGGGCCGACTCCAGGTGGCTCCAGCCGTAGTCCAGCTCGTGCTTGCTGATCATCCCGACCTGCACGCCGATGAGGCTGAGGGAGGTGAACTCCGGCTGCCCCCCGAAGTAACGCCAGATCGGCCCGAACACGGACTCGCCGGTCACGGCCAGGATCGCGTTCGGGTCCTTCTTGCGGATCTGTTGAATCACGGTGGCCGCCTTGGCCAGCCCGCCGCGGAACAGGGTGTCCCGATTGACCTTCTCCACGACGGGAAGGAGCTGACCCAGAAGATGGTTGATGGTCAGGATCGTCACCCGCCCGTCCTTTGCGCAGGCCGGGGGCGCAGGGAGGATGCCGGAGCACAGGACAGCCAGGCACAGACACAAATACAGCACTCGTTTCATGACGCAGCACCGCCCCTTCAAAATTTTCGATTCCCTGTCGCCCGAAAGGCGCACGGCAGCCCTTCTCCGGTCTTTATTCCGCGCTCTTTCCTCCTGCTGCAGCCTCGTCCGCCAGAAGCCGCGCGTATTCCCTCTTGATGAGCGCATCGGCCTCCACCCACGGGAGGGGCTTGGCGAAGAAGTAGCCCTGGGCCTTCCGGCACCCCGCCTCCCCCAGCCACACGAGCTGTTCCTCCGTTTCGACGCCCTCCGCGATGGTGTCCATCTCCAGCGCGTTGGCCAGGTTGATGATGGCGTGCAGCATCTTGGCGTCCTGCTCGGAGTCGAAGACGCGTCGGACGAAGGACTGGTCCAGCTTGATGCAGTTGAAGGGCAGGGCGTGGAGGTACTCCAGGGAGGAGTATCCCGTGCCGAAGTCGTCCAGGAAAATCCGGACGTTCCGCGTTCCCAGCTTTTTCAAAGCCTTTTGCACGCCCGCCAGGTTGTCGATGAGGACGCTCTCCGTCACCTCCGTCACGAAACGGGAGGAGTCGATCTTGGCCCTGTCGAGCATCTCGTAGATCAGGTCCGCGGCGTTGGCCTGCTGCATCAGGTTTGAGGAGCCGTTCGCGGAGAAGTAGTAGGGGGCTGGGGAGTCTGCGATGGCCTTCATGGCGCACTGCATCATGTGGCGGTCGATCTCGCCGATGACGCCGATGCGCTCCGCGTAGGGCACGAAGTGGTAGGGGGTGAGGAAGCCTCGGGTCGGGTGCTGCCAGCGCACCAGGGTTTCAAATCCGCTGAGCCGCCGTTCTTTGATGTCGTAGACGGGCTGGAAGTAGGGGATGAACTGCTCCTGCTCGATGCCCTCCCGGATCTCGTAGCGCATCCGCAGGATGTTTGCGGCGAAGGAGGCGTCCACCTCGCCGCCGTCCTCCTTCTCCTTGTAGATCGTGATGAGGCCCAGGCCGGCACCTTTGGCGGCCTTCAGGGCCGTGGTGGCCTTCTCGATGATGAGGGAGGAGTTGTCGTAGCTCAGAGCGTCGAACAGGACGCCCATGCTGGCGGAGGGGTGCACCACCCTCTCGCCCATCTGACAGGGCAGGGAAACGTCATCCCGGATCTTGCTCAGGAGGGTCACCAGCTCCTCCGGGGAGATCATCTTTCCGTCCTCGTCCTTCGTGAAGAGGATGGAGAACTCGTCGCCGCTGGTGCGGAATAGGGCGCCGCGCTCCTCCAACGCGTTCTTGATGCGCTCGGCGATGACGGCGAGGATGATGTCCCCTCCCGTGTTGGTGACCTCGGCGTTGATGCTCTTGAAGTGGTCCATGTTGATGATCACCAGCGTGAGGGGCTGGGGAGTCGTCTGTGCGCTGCTCTTGCCAAAGATGGTGTTGTCTGCCTTCAGCAGCCTGTTCAGCGTATCGACGAAGGACTTGCGGTTCGGCAGTCCGGTGTAGGCGTCGTGATGGTCGTTCCAGTCGATGCGGGCGGCCAGGTTGTGCCGCTCCGTCAGGTCCCGCGCCAGGTAGAGGACCACCCGCTGCGGCCCCAGGGACAGCGTGTTCTTGTGGAGCTCGACGGGGACGGTGGAGCCGTCCTCCCGGCGGAACACCCCCTCGTAGACGAACTGGTCGCTCGTGGGGCCGAGCAACTTGCTCTCCGTCCGGCTCAGGATGTCCTTCACGAAGATCGTGTCCGTTTCGCGGGAGAAGCTCATCCGGTTCAGGAGCCTCCGCGCTTCGAGGTTCAGAAACACCACCCGCCCCGAGGCGTCGTTGATGATCAGCGCGTCGGGGATCTGCATGATGACGTGCTCCAGGGTGTCCAGCAGCACGTTGACGGACCCTGCGAAGTCGCCGATCTCGTCCTGGCGGGTGACCGTGAAGCGCAGATCGAAGTTGACCTCGTGGATGATGCGGGTGAAGACGCCCCGCATAGTGTTCAGTCGTTTCAGGATGACCCGGGACAGAAAGTAGACCATCAGGATGGCGAGGCTGATGCCGCTGTAGAAGAGCCACACGTAGGAGTTGTACATGGCCCTCTGTCCCTCGGCGTAGATGTCGCGCGGCATGACGAAGGCCAGGGCGTAGGGGGTGTCCGTCCCCAGGATGGGGCGCCCCGGCTGTTGAACGAAGGCCGTGTTGTCCTCGCGCGTGACGATGACGAGGGGCTGGTCCTCGCTGGCCACCCCTGTCGGGTTGGCGGCGTCGGAGGAAACGGGAAGGAACTGACAGGGCGCCCCCAGGGAGGAGGAAACGTCCTCCAAGACCCGGTTGAAGTTTCGGCCCGCCACCACCATGCCGCGCGCCGGGCCGCCCCAGTCCGTGGTCAGGATCTGAGCGCTCTTGAACAGGAAGACGTCGTCCCCCAGCTTCAGGAGGTCCGAGCTTGGAGAGGCGGACTCTTCGGGGTCGAAGACGTCCGGCGTCATGGCGTCGATGCTCTGGGCGGCGCGCATCTTCTCCGCCGAGCGGTGGAGGGTGTCCAGCATCTCGTCGTCGAGGGGAAGCTCGTTTCCGATCTCGTCCACCCGATAGGCGACGATGGGCTTCAGGTCCGTGTCCAGCACGGCGATGAAGTCGATGTTCAGGGCCCGCAGGATGCTGCCGTTCAGGAGCTCCTCGAAGCGCGAAACGTCCTTCGTTTCCATGAAGGCGTACATGCGGTCCCACGCGCCCCAGTCGGAGATCGAGTTCTGGAGGGAGTGGGACTCGTTGTTGACGGCTTTTTGCGCGCCCGACATCTGCAGGGTGAAGAAGCGCTGCTCTATGGAGGTAAAGGCCTGCATGGTTCTATAGTTTGTCGTGATGCTCATGAGGAGGATGAAGATGAGCTGGATCCCCATGACCATCGCAAAAAGCCTTTTCTGCAGCCGCATGTCGTTTCCTCCCTTGAAGCTGTGCAACCTCTTGCCCCCACATTCTGCAGGCGGCCTGACGCGGCCCTGAGATGCCCTTTGTCGCAGCAGGGGCGGGCTCGTCGAAACGCAGAACGCCTCTAAAGCGTCCAAAAGACTAAGTCCAGATCATTATACATTAATGTCGTCGATTGTGAAGTTTTCGGGACGGCTTTCACCAGCCGACGTGAGGAGGAGCTCGGCGCTTCCCTCGATACGGCAGGCGGGGCTACCGGCTGGGATCAGGAGGCTGGTGCCCCGGCTCACGGCAAGGACCCCCTCTTCCCCCGACAGGGAGGCTTCCCCCGCCAGGCACAGGAGGGAGAGAAAACGCCCCTGAGCTGGGATCGTACAGGCGCCTTTGAGCTTCAGAAGCCCGCTTCGAAACGCCGGGCAGTCCGCCAGGACGCGAAGCCGTCCGCCCGCAAGGTCCTGCCAGGGGCGGGCGCCCGGAGGCGTGGGGTCGGCGGGCGCCAGGCGCGCGACGTCCAGGGCCCTCTCCAGGTGGAGGGGGCGCGGCCTGCCGTCGGGGCCGAGGCGCCCGTAGTCGAAGAGGCGGTAGGTGAGGTTGGAGCTCTGCTGCACTTCCGCCAGCAGGATGCCGCCCCCGATGGCGTGGACGGTCCCCGCCGGGATGAAGAAGGCGTCCCTGGGCTGGACCTCGATCCGCCTGAGGAGCTCCGGCAGGGTCCCGTCGCGGGCGCGGCGCTCGACCTCTCCGCGAGGCACCCCGCGCCGGAAGCCCAGGTAGAGGAAGGCCCCCGGCGTCCGGTCGAGGACGTACCACATCTCGGTCTTGCCCCTCTCCCCCTCGTGGTGCTGCGCGGCGTAGGCGTCGTCAGGGTGTACCTGGATGGAGAGGGGCAGGGCCGCGTCGATGAGCTTCACCATCAGGGGGAAGGGCGCGTCCGGTGCGTCCGGCGACGCGAGCTGCGGGTGCTGTCGCAGGGCCGAGGACAGGGTCATCCCGGCGCAGGGGCCGTTCAAGACCCTGCCGTCCCCGTCCGGGTGCGCCGAGAGGGACCAGCTCTCGGCCACGCGGGGCATCCCGCCACCCAGCCCCCACTCGTCCCTCAGCCGCGTCCCACCCCAAAGGTAATCCTTGCACGCGGGCTCCACCGCAAAGGGTCCCATCGTCGACACTCCTTCCTCCGCTCCATGCCGCCGGCGCGCCAGTACAATTCAGGCGAGGCCCGAGCGACCTCGCCTGAATTGTACCACTTTGTACGCCACCATTCTGCGCGTTCGCCGAACGGGGCGCGCGCGGGACGAGCCTACGCTGTGGCGCGTCGGCTTCGGCTCCACTGGATCGCGCACACGGCGCACAGGACCACCAGGCCGACGGCGTCCGAAGTCGTGCCGGGGACCATCATGGCGAGCCCTCCTGCGGCCATGAGGAGCCGGAAGGCGGGGTTGAGCGGGCGGAACAGGTAGCCGTTCAGGGCCGCGGCCACGCCGAAGATGCCGAGGAGCGCGGTGACGCAGATGACGGCCACCTCGGCGAAGGTCAGGGCATGGTTGAGGAACGCTCCCGCGCCCGCGATCTGAAGGAGGGGATGGAGGTCCTCGAAGAGCATGGAGGGGCTGAAGGCGAAGATGTAGGGCACGATGAAGGCCGCGATGGCCAGCTTGGTGGCGTTGACGGCCGTCCTCATGGGGGGCGCCTTGGCGATGGCCGAGCCCGCGTAGGCCGCCAGGGCGACGGGGGGTGTGATGTCCGCGACGATGCCGAAGTAGAAGACGAAGAAGTGGGCGCATATCTTGGGAATGCCGATCTCCGGGGACATCAGGATGGGGGCGCAGGTGGCCGCCATGATGCAGTAGTTGGCCGTGGTGGGGACGCCCATGCCCAGGATGATGCAGCAGACCATGGTGAGGACCAGCGCGATGAAGGCGTGCCCGCCCGATATGTTGACCACCATGGTGATGAGCCGGGAGGCCAGGCCCGTGGAGGTGATGCAGCCCGCCACGAGGCCCGCCATGGCGCAGGCCACGGCCACGGTGATGGTGCCCTTGCCGCCCGCCTCGAGGGCATCGATGAACTTCGTCGGGGTCAGCCGCTCATCCGGGTTGACGAGCCCCACCAGGATGGCGATGCCGATGGCCACCGTCGCGGAGAACTGCATGGTCTTCAGGTTGAGGGACACCATGACCACCAGGACGACGAGGGGCAGGAGCAGGTACACCTTGGGCAGCAGAGATAGGACCCGCGGCAGCTCCTCCCGCGGGATACCCTTCAGCCCCAGCTTCTTCGCCTCGAGGTGCACGGCGATGTAAATGCCTGCGAAGTACAGCACCGCGGGCAGGATGGCCTTCAGCGCCACCTGCGCGTAGGGGATGCCCATGTACTCCGCCATCAGGAACGCCGCGGCGCCCATGATGGGGGGCATGATCTGTCCGCCCGTGGATGCGGCGGCCTCCACGGCGCCCGCGAACTCCGGCTTGTAGCCCGTCCGCTTCATCATAGGGATGGTGACGGAGCCCGTCGTGACCGTGTTGCCCACCGAGGAGCCGGACACCATGCCGCAGAGCGCGGAGGAAATGACAGCCACCTTAGCCGGCCCTCCGGCGGAGGCTCCCGCCACCGCGTTGGCCAGGTCGATGAAGAACGCGGAGATGCCCGTGCGCTCCAGGAAGGCCCCGAAGAGGATGAACACGACGATGTACTGCGCGCAGACCACGATGGGCGTGCTGCGCAGGCCGTCGCCCGTGGAGTAGTAGAGGTCGTAGAGCACCTTGCCGAAGCGGACGGTGCTGAAGGCGTAGACCATGAGGCCCCCCACCACGCACAGGATGGGGATGCCCACGCAGCGGCGGCAGAGCTCCATGGTGGAGAGGATGGCCAGGACGGCCATGGTCGCGTAGAACGGGTAGTCCGGGTTCCGGGGGTTGGTGACGCGCAGCGCCATCTCGATGATGCTCTTGGCGTTCCACGCGAAATAGAAGAGCGGGACGATGCCCGCCAGCAGGATGAGCGCGTCGTACCACGGGAAGTGGTTGACCCGCGCGACCCCCTTTTTGATGGGGTAGTTCAGGTAGCCGATGGTGAGGATGAGCCCCAGAAAGACGTTCAGCCGTATCTCCGGCATGGCCGTGCTGTAGAGGGTTACCCAGACGCAGTAGAGCGAGAACGCCGCGGTCAGCAGGCGGACGGCCTGCTTCGGCGCGCCCTCCCAGAGGCGGACGTTGGACTCCCTGTCGTACTTCTTCATCACCGCCTCGACGTCCTGCATCGTGCCGACATCGGCCTGCGGCGCGCTGTCCCTTCGGTTGGAGTCCATAAGAGACGATCCCCCTTCGATAAATTTTTAGGTGTAAAATCGAACCGGCAAGGCCCATAAAAGCGGCTGTGGCGCGTATCGCCAGCCACAGCCGCTGCAGTTACGGGTTGCGGTTCGGGAGGCTACTTGCCCTTGACCGTGAGCCCCTTCTCCGCAAAGTACTTCACCGCGCCGGGGTGGTAGGGCACGGCGCTGTAGGACGCGGCGAATTCGAGGTTCAGCTCCGCGCCCTTCGCGTGGGCGGCCTTGATGGAATCCAGGTTTTCGAACACGCCGTACAGGAAGTTGTAGACGTCCGCCTCGGACACGTCGTCGCGGGCGATGACCACGGCCCCAACGGCCACGGTGGAGATGTCGTCGTCCGTGTTGTAGACGTCCTTCTTGATGACGTTCTTGCTGTAGTAGGGGGAGGCCTTCAGGAGCGCCTCGACGTGCTCGTCGTCAAGGCTGACGAGGCTGACCTTCTTCGTGGCCGCCAGGGAGGTGACGGCCGTCGTGGGGGCACCGGCCACGATGAAGGCAGCGTCGATCTTGCCGTCCTGCAGCGCGTCGACGCTGTCCCCGAAGGACTGGTATGTCGGCTTGATGTCCTTCTCGACGTCGAGGCCGTAAGCGTTCAGCACGTCCACGGCGTTGAAGAACACACCGCTGCCCGCCGCGCCGACCGAGACGTTCTTCCCCTTCAGGTCGGCCACGGTCTTGATGTCCGGGTTCAGCGTGATGATCTGCACCTGCTCCATGTAGAGGTTCGCGACGGTGGAGAAGCCCTCGACCTTGCCCTGCTTCTCGAAGAGGCGCGTGCCGTTGTAGGCGTAGGCGCCGACGTCCGTCTGCACGAAGCCCAGTTGAGCGTCCCCGGCGTCCATGGCCTCGACGTTGGCCTGGGAGCCGCCGGACGTGATGGCCGTGACCGTGGTGCTGGTGGTCTCGCCCACCTTGCCCGCCAGGACGCCGCCGAAGCCGTAGTACGTCCCCTGGGCGCCTCCCGTGGTGAAGGTCAGCGTCCCGCCTCCCGGCATACCACCCTTCTCCGCGGCGACCGCTGCGCCGGCGGAGAGCAACGCCAGGACCATTACCAAAGCCAGCTTCCTCATGTTTCATCCCTCCATAAAAATTAAAGTGTCCTTATCGTCCCCTCGTCCGGCTCCTGCCGATGAGGGGCACCGACCCGCCACTGCTTGAAGCGCAGGGTGGAAATGCTGTCGTCATCCTTCCGCAGAAATTATAGAACATTTTAATCATTTTGGCGAGGCGATGTCAAGGCGTCCTCATCCTCGCGCTGAAGGAATTGAGTCGGCGTCAGGGCCGACGCCCCCTCCGATTCTCCAACTGTGCCCGATACTTGCGCCCCACGTCCGCGCCGCCGCCGCGCCGGATGATGTCGAAGCCCAGGTCCCGGCGCAGCGCGTCCACGGCTTTGTCCATGCGGCGCGCCCTCTCCCTGCGCTCGTCGCTGAAGAGCGAGAGCTGCAGGGCGTCTTCGCTCGTCAGGTGGGTCAGCGCGATCCCCAGGAGCCTCAGGGGCGTCCGCCCGTTCCACGCCTCCGCCAGGAGGCGCTGGGCGGTCTCGCAGACCTCGTCCGTAACGTCCGTGGGTTCGATCAGGCGCGTCTGGTGCGAGCGGTCGCGAAAGTCGCTGGAGCGCATCGTCACGGAGACGCCGCCCGCCCGTTTCTCGTCGGCCCTCATGCGGGCGGTGACGGAGTCGGCCAGGTCCAGGAGCACGAGACGCGCCGCGCTCATCTCCGTCAGGTCCTCCCGAAAGGTCGTGGAGATGCTGTATCCCTTCGCCTCCGCGGGATCCGCCAGCACCGGCGAGTCGTCCTCGCCGGTCGCGTAGCGGTGGAGGCGGCGACCCATGCTTGTGCCGGCGATGGCCTGAAGGCGCTTCAGGTCCGCGCGGGCCAGATCACCGATCGTGCGGATCCCCGCTCCCGTGAGGCGCGCGGCCGTGGCCTGGCCCACGGAGAAGAGCTCTCCCACGGGGAGGGGCCACAGCCGCTCCTCCAGGTCGCCGGGCCACAGCGTGTGGACGCGGTCCGGCTTCTCGAAGTCGCTGGCCGCCTTGGCGAGGAACTTGTTGGAGCTGACGCCGACGTTCACCGTGAAGCCCAGCTCGTCCCGTATCCGGTCCTTCAGGGCGTAGGCCGCGTCCAGCGGGTCCGGGTACAAAAGGCCCGTCCCCGTCATGTCCAGGAAGCACTCGTCGATGGAGAACCTCTCGACGGCAGGGGAGAACTGGCGGCAGACGTCCATGAGGGCGCAGGAGCATCGGTCGTAAAGCCTGAAGTCCGGCGGGGCCAGGACGAGTTTTGGGCACTTGCGCAGCGCCATGGAAACGGGCTCCCCCGTCCGGACGCCGAACCGCTTTGCGGGGATGGACTTCGCCAGGATGACGCAGGTCCGATCCTCCGGGGCTCCCCCCACAGCGGAGGGGATGAGGCGCAGGTCGGCCCCTCCCTCGCGGACGCGGCGGGCCGCCTCCCAGGACAGAAAGGCGCTGTTGACGTCCACGTGAAAGATCAGGCGCTCCCGTGGCGCCCCCCTCGCTCGGCTCATGGTTTGGAAAGTCCCTTCACGACCGGAGCCAATTTTGGATTAAATCTGTATCAGCTCGTAGTTCATCGTGCCGATGCCGATCTTTTCGCCGTGCTCGAGGGCGGATATCCAGTGCGTGTCCGGCGAAACGTCGGTGAAGTGGTCGTGGTGGGCGTGGCCGTTTTTGGCCAGCAGGCTCCCTTCGACGGCGGGCTGGCGGTTTACGGCGTCGGCGCAGGCGCGGTCCAGCGCCACGGGGTCGAGGGAGGCGAACATCCCCACGTCCGGCACGATGGGGATGTCGTTCTCCGCGTGGCAGTCGCAGAAGGGGGACACGTCGACGACCAGGCTGATGTGGAAGTGGGGACGGCCCTGGATGACGGCCTTGGTGTACTCCGCCATCTTGCAGTTGGTGATGTCGAAGGCCTCGTCGTAGTCCGGGACGACGGCGTCCGTCGGGCAGGCTCCGATGCACCGGCCGCAGCCCACGCATCGGTCGTGATCGATGGAGGCGCCCTTGCCCGGCGTCACGTGGGGTGCGTCGTGGGCGCAGATGCGCACGCACCGGCCGCAGCTGACGCACTTTTCCTGTTCCACGTGGGGCTTGCCCGCGCTGTGCATCTCCATCTTGCCGGCGCGGGAGCCGCAGCCCATGCCCACGTTCTTCAGCGCGCCGCCGAAGCCCGTCAGCTCGTGCCCCTTGAAGTGGGAGAGGGAGATGATGACGTCCGCGTCCATGATGGCCGATCCTATCTTGGCCTCCTTGACGTAGGTGCAGCCCTCTAGGGGGACCAGCCGCTCGTCCAGCCCCCGCAGGCCGTCCGCGATGATGGTGTGGACGCCTGTGGCGAAGGGGTTGTAGCCGTTGGCGTAGGCGCTGTCCAGGTGGTCCAGTGCGTTCCGGCGTCCTCCGACGTAGAGCGTGTTGCAGTCCGTCACGAAGGGCCGCCCGCCCAGCTGGACGACGTAGTCGCAGACGACGCGGGCGTAGTTCGGTCGCAGGAAGGCCAGGTTCCCCGGCTCGCCGAAGTGTACCTTCACCGCGGCGAACCTGCCGCCCTTGAGGGGCAGGGCCTCAAACCCTGCGGCCTTCATCAGGCGCTTCAGCTTCTGCAGCAGGTTCTCCTCAGGTGTCGTGTGCATGTCCGTGAAGAATACCTTTGATGCGTTCATGATGTTTTCCCCCCAAAAGAACTCGGTCGCCCGATGCCGCGGCGGCCTCTTCGGCGCGCTCCCGCGCCGTGCTCGAAGAAGACGCCGGCCAGCCCCCGCAGGCATGGTGTCCCGCGGACGCTCGTCGTCGCTTCCTGAAAATTGAATGGAGTTTCGCCCCGGCCCGCGGCCTGTTGCGCCTGCCGCCCTCCTCCGCCTGGTACGAATTGACCGAAAGTCTTATCGTTGCTCTCGCGGTTGATTATAACCCGAAACGCCGAAACCGTGAACGCTTTGAAGCGGAGGCGAGAATATTTTTAGAAGATTCGTGCTTAAATGGAGCGGGGTGTGGTATGATAGGCGAACGCAGACGTAAACGTCCAAGGCGGGGACGGCCCGGACGGTTCGCTCTTGCACGGAGGCCGGAAGCAGGAGGGGAGGCGGGAATTTTTTTGGGCTTCAATAACGGCTAAATATTCAAAACAGCAGTTAATCTTGTAATCTTGAAAAAGGAGATGGAATCATGAACCCGATTTCTGCCGACGTAGCTGCTGGAACGTCCGTGATGGACGCCATCATGAAGGTGAACGACGTAGTCAACCGTTTCGTCTGGGGCGCCCCCGTGCTGATCCTCCTGGTGGGCACGGGCATCTACCTCACGCTCCTGCTGGGGCTTCCGCAGATACGCTACTTCGTGGTGGCCATGAAGGAGGTGTTCACGTCCGCGCGGGGTGCCAACGAGGCCGACAAGTCGATCTCTTCCTTTGCCGCGATGGCGACGGCCATGGCCGCGACGGTGGGCACGGGCAACATTGCCGGCGTGGCGACGGCCCTGCACCTGGGCGGTCCCGGTGCGCTCGTCTGGATGCTGATCTCCGCCTTCTTCGGCATGTGCACCAAGTTCGCCGAGGTTACCCTGGCCGTCCACTTCCGGCAGAAGGACGCCCACGGCGACTGGCGCGGGGGCACGATGTACATCCTGGAGCACGGCGCGGGGCAGAAGTGGCTGGCGGTGATCTTCGCCGTCTTCGCCTTCCTCGCGTCCTTCGGCATTGGCGCGGCCACGCAGGCCAACTCCGCGGCGGAGGGCCTGTCGATGGGCTTCGGCGTCGACCACCTGTACAGCGGCATCGCGATCGCTGTGCTGGTGGGGCTGGTCATCATCGGGGGGCTGCAGAGCCTCTCCCTGGTCACGACGTATCTGGTCCCCGTCATGGCCGTCTTCTACATCATCACGTCGATCGTCGTCCTGGTTATGAACGCCGCCCACATCCCGGAAGCGGTTGCCACCGTTTTTAAGCTGGCGTTTGAGAACCCTGGCGAAACGGTGCCCGGAGCGCTGGCCGGCTGGTGCGTCAAGGAGGCCGTTCAGAAGGGGATCGCGCGAGGCGTCTTCTCCAACGAGGCGGGCATGGGCTCCGCCCCTATGGTCCACGCCACTGCGCACGTGGAGCACCCTGTTCAGCAGGGTTTCTACGGGATATTTGAGGTCTTCGTGGACACGATCGTGATCTGCACCATGACCTCCCTGGTCATCCTAACGACCGGCACGCTGACGGGCTCCCCGGAGCTCACGGGCGCCCAGTTGACGCTGCAGGCCTTTGAGAACGCCCTGGGCATGGGGCTGGGCCGCTACGTCCTGTCGATCGCCCTCTTGCTCTTCGCCTTCACCACGATCCTGGGCTGGTACTGGTACGCGGAGACGGCCGTCACCTACCTGTTCGGCGTCTGGTTCAAGCCCATCATGAAGGTGCTGTGGATCGCTATGATCCTGCTGGGTGCGTCCGGCGCGCAGCTGTTCGGCTCCGCGGGCAACGTCTTCCTGAATCAGATCTGGGATATCTCGGACACCCTGAACGGGCTCATGGCGCTGCCCAACCTCGTGGGGCTGCTCATCCTCTCCCTCACGCTGCGCCGGGTCGTGAAGGACTACGACGCGAAGAAGAAACGGGGCGAGGTGAAGTAGGCCCTTGGGGCTTTCTGGACAGGTCTTACGCTATAATTGTCTAAAGACGGCATGAGCGAAGGACGCGGCCATCCCGCGTCCTTCGCTCGGTTGTGGGCAGTCCATGCCTGAACCCTCACGGGATCGTAAAGCCTCTTTAAACGCCGCGAAGGAGTGTGCAGAATGCCTTTGTCGCTTGTTCCGTCGTTCCTTTTTTACTGTTTCATCACGGGCATCACGCCGGGGCCGGCCAACCTCTGTTCGCTGGCCGCCGCGCTGAAATATGGGCGGGAGTGCGCCCTTCGACAGTGGCGCGGGCTCTTCGTGGGCTTCTTCCTGGACGCCATGGGGGCGGTGTTCGTGACGTTTTTCCTGGGCACGGTCCTGCATCGATACGTCAAGGTCCTGTCCTACATCGGCGCGGCGTACATCCTGTGGCTGGCGTTCCAGATGTTGAGGAGCGACGACGACTCACGGGGGGAGTGCAGGGAGTCCTGCAACTTCACGACGGGGCTCCTGGTCCAGCTCACCAACGTGAAGGTCATCGTCTTCTGCGTCACCGCGCTCTCCGCCTACGTGCTGCCGCACACCCGCTCGTTCAGGACGCTCCTCGCCGTCGGGCTCTTCCTTCCCTTCACCGGTCCGATCTGCAACCTGGCGTGGATCTTCGCCGGCGTCGCGCTGCGCCGCGTCTTCGCCGACTATAGGATGGCGGTCAACATCGCGATGGCTGCGCTCCTCGCGCTCTGCGCGGTGGGCCTGGCGCTGTGAAAGGGGGCTGCTCCATCGAGAACGGCCCCCTCTATGATTTCAGTATTTCATTTCTGAAAGTCAGTGGTCGGACTTCAGGCCCGCGCCGCACATCGGCAGCAGGCACTCCCCCGTCATCCCGTGCTGCCGGCGGTACTCAAGGCAGGCCGCGTAGTTTGCCGCCGCCGTGTGCTCGCAGTAGATGCCCTGCCGCGCCAGGGCCTTGCGCGCGTCCAGTATCCTCTCCTCCGGGGCGTGGATGAAGTGGACGCCGTGCTTTTTGCCAAGGGCCAGGATCTCGCGTCCCCGCAGGGGCTTGCCGATCGCGATGCCCTCCGCCATCGTGGGCGATGGGACGACCTCCGCCGGCTCCTCCCGTCCCTGCTCCGCAGCGCGGAGTAGCGGGTCGCAGCGCTCGCTCTGCACCGCGAGGATCTGGGGCATCCGGGGGATGGCGCCGCTCTCCAGCAGGTGCTCCAGGGCGCGGATGGCCCCAAGGAACAGCGTCCCGTTGCCGACGGGGATGATGAGGTTCTCCGGAATGTGCCCCAACTGCTCGTAGACCTCGTAGACGTACGTCTTCGTCCCCTCGTAGAAGAAGGGGTTGCAGACGTGGTTGGCGTAGAAGATGCCCTCCCGCTCCACCTTGGCCCGGCAGACCTCCGCACAGTGGTCCCGTCCGCCGGGGACGATGGTGCAGACCGCCCCGTGGGAGCGGATCATGTCGACCTTCCTGGGCGATGTGCCTTCCGGGACGAATATCTCGCATCGGATGCCCGCGCGGGCACAGTAGGCCGCCACGGCGTTCCCCGCGTTGCCGCTGCTGTCCTGAACGACGCTCTCCGCGCCGATGGCCCGGCAGTGCGCGACCAGCGCGGCGGCGCCTCGGTCCTTGAACGACAGCGTGGGCATGAAGTACTCCATCTTGAGGAGGGTGTCCCCATCCAGTGGGACCACGGGCGTCATGCCCTCGCCCAGGGTCACAGCCTGCCAGCTCTCGTCCTCCAGCGCGATAAACTCCCGATAGCGGAACAGGCTCCACCGACTGCGGTCCACCCTGGACAGGGAAAAACGGGGTGGCTGCCAGGCCAGGTCCCACAGGCCGCCGCAGCTGCAGTGGGGCTTTCGGGTTGCTGCGCTCTCCTCCTTGCCGCACCGTGAACAGATGAACTTCATGGCGTCCTCCTTGTTTTGATGTATGATGTGTGTGATGCAGAGCGTCCTCGACGACCCTGCCGTGCGTTGTTTATGATATTTATGATATCACCGGGCGCGAGGGGACGATAGCGCCCCTTGGTGCAAGGGCGCTTGGCGGAACGTCCGGACGCCGGACGGAAAAATGGAAAAACGGGGGAGTGTGACGCAAGCGATGAGGCTTTTCATCGTGCGGCATGGCGAAACGGCGTGGAACCGGGAGGGCCGGTTTCAGGGGCAGCTCGACGTCCCCCTAAACGAGGCGGGGTTGCTCCAGGCGGACCGGGTGGCCGAGCGCTTTCGGGGTTACCCCTTGGCCGCCGTCCTCACCAGCCCCCTGTCCCGCGCCCGCGTGACGGGGGAGCGCATCTTCGAGGCGGCGGACTGCGACGCCCTCGTCGTCGATGACGGCTTTCAGGAGATCAACCACGGTGCGTGGGAGGGCGTGACGACGGACGAGGTGGCCCGAAGGGACGGGGACCTGCTGAAGCTCTGGCGCACCGATCCGCAGCGGGTCACGATGCCGGGGACGGGAGGGGAGTCGCTGGCCGACGTCGGGCGCCGGGCCGTGGAGGCGCTGGAGCGCCTCGCGTTGGGGAAGTACGAGGGCAACGTGCTGCTCGCGACGCACGACGCCGTGGGGAAGGTGCTGATTTGCCACTATATCGGCCTGCCGCTCACGAGCTATTGGCGAATCCGAATCCCCAACTGCGGCGTGTCCTGTCTGGATTTCGGCGACGACGGCCCGCAGCTGAGCCTTCTGGGGGACGTCAGTCACCTGGGCTGCGGGTTCGAGAGCTTTTTGTCGAAGAGCCTGTAGGGACGCGGAAGCCCGCCTTGCGCCTGCGGGCAAGGTTTTGAAACTTTGAATGGAGGGATTGAAGGTGAAGAAGAACGTCGGTCCCCTGCTGGCGCTGTACCCGACGCCTCTGGTCGTCGTGGGGGCGATGAACGGGGACAAGCCCACCTGGACGCTGGTCGGCAACGTCGGGGTGATCGGACACGACCGCGTGCTCGTCAGCCTGGCGGCGGCGCACTTCATCAACGGCTGCATCCGGGCGGAGGGAAAGCTCTCCCTCAACGTGGTGGAGGAGGCCATGCTGTCCAAGGCGGACTACGTTGGATCCGTCAGCGGCGCGGAGGTCGATAAGTCCGGCGTGTTCGAGTGCTCCATGGGGCCGGGGGGGACGCCCATGATCGAGGCGTCGCCCCTCACGATGGAGTGTTGCGTCGTGGACGTCTACAGGACGGAGGGCTTCGAGAGCTTCATCTGCACCATCTCGGACACCTTCGTGAACGAGAACCACCTGAACGAGGAGGGCAAGGTGAGTTACCGCACCCTGAAACCCGTGCTCTTCGAGTACCCCACCTATGGCTACCTGCGTACCGGCGTCGTCCTGGGAAGAGGTCATTCCTTTCACGGCGAGCATTAAGGAAGCGCTGATTAATCTTCAAAAGTTGTTGAAAGCGATCAAGGAACATCA
>NZ_DBHLDX010000026.1:0-27219 GCF_057312375.1 Fretibacterium sp. | reverse complement strand
CTTTCCGCTTGGAAAACCCCTTAACCTGAACGGTCTTTACGGGATGGAACGTTATAGCCTCTGCGCGCAGCTTCGGAACGGAGAGCCCCTGCACCACATCGCCGCTCTTGCTCGCTCCATTTACGGCATCCCCTTTGTCCTCAAGGCTTTTCCTGTCCACGAGAGAAGGAGTGCTGTCGTC
Organism: Fretibacterium sp.; assembly: GCF_057312375.1. Taxonomy (NCBI): domain Bacteria; kingdom Thermotogati; phylum Synergistota; class Synergistia; order Synergistales; family Aminobacteriaceae; genus Fretibacterium; species Fretibacterium sp. Next base: position 27,038 of record NZ_DBHLDX010000026.1, on the reverse strand, counting down.
CGGTTGTACCAGTTGCCGACTGAGGTATGGATAGTCATAAATCCCGTCGTGAAGTAGGTGGTAACTGGCGACATCGGGTTGGGTCAGCACTTTTTTGTTGATATCTCCGTTCGGGAAGATAAGCCGATCAAGAAAAACGTACCGTGGAGTTTCCGACTGCTTGATCAATTCCGGGAGCTGTTCACGGAACTTTCGCGCGGATACTATCCGTCCCTCCAAATACTCGACCCCATCGGCAGCGGACTGGGCGTCCATGACGACGACCGGACTTACCCTTTTCAGCCTCTCACGGACCGTGGGGACTTTTTTGCCGCTGTCCACATACACATATTTCCCTTCCTGCCAGGACCGCGTCACTACGTTTCTGTCATCCACCACATGCCAGGCTTTGCTTGCGCCTACCTCATAGACTTCTTCGCCATTCTCGTCCTGCGTCGCACGAACGAAGCCTTCCCGGCACCAGGCCTCCCTGACGTCCCATTCCTGCCCGTTCAGGATACGATCCCGCGCGCGTTCCAGCACACTGCTGTAGTCCCCGAAAGATTCAGGGCCATCCTTGAACGCAGTTGCATAAACTTCTTGCAACGATACGAGATCAACCTGCAGCTCCTTTCGCAGAAGAGCCCGCGGCACGACATTGAGGTTCGCCCTCAAATCTTCAATTTCAATCTGTATCTCGATGCGGTCGAGATCGGTGAGCTTTTTATCCTGTGCGACCACCGCCAGCTTCCGCATCCTCTCCATGATGTCAATCGTCTTCGACAGGGTTTCTTCTATCGGCTGTGCCCACGAAGGCAACGACTCGGCGGCCTCCTGCCTTTTTATCAGGGGAAACGATTCTCCTCCACTCAAACTGAGCTTTTTGCCCTTGTCGGAGAGAACCAGGGAATCGTAGACGGGCTGCTTTCGCTGCGCCAGGGAAGGGAAGACGGACCGCAGGGGATTGCCCCGCGCGGCGGCGGCCCCAGCCGATAGCGCGATCTTTGAAAAAAACTCTCTCACTCCATCAATCTGCATGGGAAACGCCTCCTGAACAGAAACATCCTCCCGCCAATGAGAAGGCGGGTTCTCCCGCTCTTTGAGTGATGGGCACGACAATAGCAACGTTAGCGGCATTATTGAAGACGGAAGAAGAAACGACCAGAACCGGCCTTGCCGTTCCCTAGTTGTTCATGTCCTGAAACGGGATTCAGGCACACCCGATAGATATCGCCGCGCTTCAAATCAACTCGGCCCCCTCCGCCTCGTTATCCAGCCAGGCAGCGTCGCGATCACTGAAATCAGTCATGGAAACAAGCTGCTGGAGCGAGTATTCCGGCGGCCGCTCACAGGGGGTAACGATAATCCGCCCCTTCTGAACTTCCAATCGCATTTCCGTTGCGGGCGTCAAGGACAGCGCTCGCGTTATCGTCGATGGGATGGGCATCATCAGCGATCCTCCCACTTTATGCACACGGCTTGTGAGCGACATCCAAAATCCCCCTATCGTGTTAATTATATAACAAAAGACAGGGCATTGTGCCACGATGAGGGCCGGGGCTCCTTGACAAACCCGCCCGTCGAGGTACTATTATGAAGGACGACCCAGGGGAGCAAGCGCTGAGAGGAGGCCGCAGGGCCTCGACCCTGGAACCTGACCCGGATAATGCCGGCGTAGGAAGACGGTCGTGCGTGGAGCCCGCAATGCCCCGCGCCCATCATGCCTCCCACTGGGACGTTCCTTATATCTCAACGTTTGGGAGGTTTTTTTCATGTCCAATTCCAATGCAGCCAGCATCCGCAGCGCGACGGCAGCCATGGTCGAGGGGGCCCTCTGCATCGCCCTCGCCGTCGTCCTGTCCAAGGTCAACCTGTTCGCCCTGCCGAACGGCGGCTCCGTCGACGCGGGGCTGGCACCGCTCTTCATCTTCGCCTGGCGCAGGGGCCTGAGGTGGGGCGTCGCGGCCGGAGCGCTGGCCGGTGTCGTCAAGGTCCTGCTGGGCGGCTACATCGTCCACCCCGTGCAGGTCGTGCTGGAGTATCCCCTGGCCTACGCCATGACGGGGCTCGCCGCAGCCTTCTCCTGCAAGAAGCCCTTGGGGCAGGCGATGGGCCTGGTGCTGGGGTTCCTGGCCCAGACGGGCTGCCACGTCGTCGCGGGGGCCATCTTCTTCGCCCAGTACGCGCCCAAGGGGCAGAACCCCTGGGTCTACTCCCTCCTCTACAACGCTCCCACCCTGGGCGCGAAGTACCTCCTGTCCGCCGCGGCCGCGTGGCTGCTCTGGAAGGCGCTGGAACGGGCCCTGCCGAAAAGGTAGTCAGCCGGGCCGCAGCGGCGCCTGATAGCAAGGGGGGCGGCGCACCGCCCCCCCACATTCGCGCTATAATTTCACCGGGCCGCCGGGCAGGAGGACCGCCATGGGCATCGCGGGCAGTGCTCCTCCCGCGGAGGCAGGTCCCGCACGGCCCCCAGACGGGCCGCGGCGCGCACGCGGCTCTCGATCGCCTCCCAGTCCTCGACCCTCCGCATCCGCAGGGGACTCCCCTCCCGCAGGAACACGAGCCCCGCCTCCACCCGGCTACAGGGCTCCCCGGCCAGCTCCGCGCCCTTCCGGGCCGCCAGGGCGTAGAGGTCCAACTGCGCGCTGTAGAGCTCCTCCGGAGCGTTTTGCATCAGCGTGACCTTGTAGTCCAGCACGCGCCAGACCTCCCCCTCGCGCCACACCACGTCCATGGCCCCGGAGAGGGCCAGTCCCCTCACCTCCACCCTGAAGCCCGCCTCCCGTCGCGCCCCAAGGGGCAGCGCGCCCCGCACCATGGCCCCGGCCTCGGAGCCGGCAAAGCGCAGGAGCCATGGGCGAAGGGCGTTTCGATTTTCCTCATCCCGCCAGACGTCCCGGAGCAGCGTCGGCAGGGACCGCAGCGCCCTGGGGTCCGTCAGCCAGCGTTCCAACTCCGCCTCGGCGTCGCCCTCCGCGGAGGGCCACCGCGCCAGGACCCAGTGCGCCAGACTGCCCAGGTCCGACCCACCGCGCCCGTCCTCCTCCGCCGCGCCCCGCGGCGCCTCCCAGGCCAGGTCCAGCCCCTGCCGGTAGCGCCGGCGCCAGGCCAGAGGACACCACTCCATCAGGGAGAAGGACGTAGCGGAAAGGACCGCCAGCTCCCTCGCCCCCGAATCCGGACGCGCCACAGCGACAGGGGCCGGTGTCGGCACGGCCCGCTGGGGCTTTCCAGCGGGCTGGGCCCCATCGCCGGAGGGGATCAGCTCCACGTCAGGTCCCTTCATGTCCGAGTCGCAGTCGCCGCGCTCCTGCATCCAGTCCAGCACGATGCTCGTCCAGCTTCCCTTCTCCGCCGGCGCGCTCCCCTCTTTCCCGAACGTCACGAGGCCGCAGTGGATCAGGGAGTCCTGCGCCCGGGTCGCCGCCACGTAGAGGAGGCGCAGGTCCTCCTCCCTCTCGCCCTGGCGCGTCAGCGCCCGCTCCCAATCCATGCTCAGGGGATCAGGGGCCGGGGTCCGGGACGCCGACAGCTCGTCCGGCAGCCCCGCGAAGGCCACGCCCAGCGTCCGCGACGGGCAGAGCGTGCGGGGCCTCCTCCGCTTCGCGGTGTCGAAGATCGCCACCACGGGGTACTCCAGCCCCTTGGAGGCATGGACCGTGGATAGCAGGACGGCGTTCACGCCCTCACCGTGCCAGGCCGGCTCCTCCATGTCCACGCCGCGGCGCAGTGCGCGGTCCATCCAGTCCGCACAGGCGGCCAGGCTGGAGGCGCTCCCCCGCTGGAAGGAGCGCGCGATGGACACGGCCCGACGGACGTTCCTCAGCGCGCGCAGCCTCTCCTTCTCAGGGAGGTTCGACAGCCAGCGCCGGTCCCGATCCAGGGGGGACAGGATCGCCGCAGGGCCGTTCCTTCGGCCGATGAGGGAGATCCTCTCCAGGCGGGCGGCCGCATCGGGAAGCGCCTCCTTCAGGGCCTCCATAACCCCGCGTCCGGTCCGTGTCGCCCCCCCGATCCGCTCAAGGCAGCGCCGGGCCTCCTCGATCGGGACGCCGGAGAAGGGCGACATCAGCCACCCGAACACGGCCGCGCCGTCCTCCCAGTCCTCCGCCGCGCGCAGGAGGCAGATCACGTCCGTCACCTCCCCGCGGCTGAAGTAGTCCCGGCTGCGGTCCTGCACGGCGGGGACCCCCGCCGCGGCGAAGGCGTCCTCCAGGAGCTCGTGGCTTCCCCGCGTCCGCGCCAGGACGGCGAAGTCCCTGTACCGCAGGGGACGGAGGGCATTCAGCCCCTTGTCCCATACGGTGCGGCCCTCATCCACCCAGCGGGCCACGCGGCGGGCCAGCGCCCCGGCCAGTCGCCTTCGGGCCCCCAGGACCGCGCGCCCCTCCTTCACCGCCAGCAGGACGGAGAAGGGCGCCGTCGTCCCGGCTCCCCGCTCTCCGGACCCCGCCGGAGACAGGGGCTCGAACTCGAGGCGCGACATCGCCTCCGAGGTCCCCAGCCCGTCGCGCCAAATGTGGGCAAAGAGGTCGTTGAGCCGCGTCAGGAGCGCTCCCCGCGTCCGAAAGCTGACGTCCAGCGTCACCCGCGCGTCCGCCCGGCCGATGGCCTCGGCGAACAGGGAGGGTTCCGCGTGGCGGAAGCCGTAGATCGACTGCTTGGGGTCCCCGACGGCGAAGAGCGAACGCACGCCCTCATGCCGCAGCGTCTCGATCATGCCGAACTGCAGCGGGTCCGTGTCCTGAAACTCGTCCACCAGGATGTGACGGAAGGTCCGCTGGGCCTTTCCGGACTCCACGGCCGCCCTGGCCTGAAGGATCATGTCGGAGAAGGAGAGCAGGCCCCGCCGGCGGCGCTCTGCGTCCCACAGCCCCCAGGCCGCCGCGCAGAACCGCAGCAGGGCGGACCGCATGAGGCGCTCCGGCTCCGGCAGGGGCGCGTCCGGCGAAGGGACGGAGAGCGTCGGGGTCCCGTCCTCCACCTCCCCATCCTGCCACGCGCCGAGCGTCGTCCCCAGCACCTCCTTCACCTTCTTCAGCAGGCCGGTGTTCCCGCCCTTGAGGCGCTCCCGATCCACGACCTCCAGGTAGAAGGCGCGGAGCTCGTCGTCCGCCGCCTCCGGCCCCGCCAGCCGGTCCTCCCAGCGTTCCATGAATTCCATCAGGAGTCGGTCGGGGACGTTCCTGCCGTTGGCCTGGGCCGCCGCCCCCGCGGCGCGGATGTCCTCCGCCAGAGCGTCGAAGACGCCGTGCCACGTCACCCAGGCACGGCGCCACGAGAGGCGCAGCATGGCCAAAATCTCCCGGCCCGCCGCCCGCGCCTGGGGGTCGTCCTCCCTCAAAGCCTCCTCCCCCCAGCGCATCATGTCCTCCCAGCGGTGCCCCAGGTCCGCATGGAGGTCCGCCGCCTCCCGCGCCAGGTCCTTCAGCGCCTCGGCGCCCCATCGCCCCACGGCGGCGGAGATCAGCGGGTCCTGGTCCAGCTCGCGGGCGACAGCCCGAAGGTGGGGGCTCTCGCAGGCGTTGGCCAGCTCCTCCAGGCTGCCCTCCTCCAGGGCGTCACGCACCCGCGCCCAGAAGCGCTCCGTCTGAGGTCCGGAGACCACGGCGGAGCGCGGATCGACGTCCAGCGCCAGCCCCGACTCCCGGACGAGGCGGGCGGCGAAGGCGTGGATCGTCGAGATCCACGCCTCACTGAAGCCCTCCAAAACCTCCCGACGACGCTCCTGACTGACGGGGGCGTCCTGCACGTCCATCAGGGCGCGGACGCGATCCTCGATGCGGCGGCGCATCTCCCCGGCGGCGGCGTCCGTGTAGGTCAGGGTCAGAATGTCGCAGGGCAGGCAGTCCGGGTCCGTCAGGAGCAGGCGCGCGTAGCGGTTGGAAAGGACCCACGTCTTGCCCGTCCCGGCCCCGGCCCCCACCGTGATGAGGCCACCGGAGGACGTGACCGCCGCACGCTGGCCCTCCGGCGTCCCATCGGGCAGCAGGGCCCCGTCCCAGAAGCTACTCGCGGCGTCCCTGTCCATAGTCGCGGAACCTCTCCCGCGCAGCCAGCAGGTCCGAGGAGGAGAGCAGCGCCGGCGTACCGACGGACGCCGCGTGGACCAAAACCTCGCAGGCGAACTCCAGTTGTTCCGCCAGGGCGAAGGCATGACCGACGTCCGGCCCGGCGGCCAGGAGGCCATGGTTCCCCAGCAGCACCGCAAAGCGTCCTCGCATCCCCTCACAGGCCGCCTCCGCCAGCTCCCGGGTGCCAAAGGGGTAGTAGGCCGTGCAGCGCACGTCGCCGCCGGCCAGGGCTGCCGCGCAGTGCACGAACGGCAGCCCTCCCGCCTGGGCCTCCCGCGTGCAGGAGACGGCCGTGGCGTAGACGGAGTGGGTGTGCACGACGGCTCCGACGTCCTCCCGTCCGAGGTAGAGCAGGCGGTGCATCTCCACCTCGCTGGAGGGCTTGCGGGCGCCGTCCGCGACGCCCCCCGCCATGTCCAGGACCACGACGTCCTCCGGCCTCGTTTCAAAGTAGTCCATGCCGGAGGGACTGACGGCAAACAGCCCCCTCTCACGGCTCAGGACGCTGACGTTCCCTCCCGTGCCCCGCGTGAGGCCACGCTCCACCAGCCTGCGGCCATACTCCACGACGGCGTTTCGTTCGCGTTCGAGCAGCGTGACGATCTCCCCCTTCCTGCTTCCTGTAATTAAATTATAGCGGACGGGACGCCCCATCTGTTAGAATAGGTTTACACCCTGAAGAACGAGCCGGTCCCCTTGAGGGCCGGCGGCTAACGAAGAAGCAAAGGAGTGACGAACATGCAGCAGCTCTATGCGACGTGGCGAATGGATTACATCACCGCTCCCAAGCCTGAGGGGGAGGGCTGCATCTTCTGCAGCTTCCCTGCGGAACGACGGGATGAGGAGCGCTTCATCCTGCACCGCGGCGAAGCCTGTTACGTGATCATGAACCTCTACCCCTACAACCCCGGACACATGATGGTGCTCCCCTTCCGGCACACCAGCGACTACCAGTCCCTGACCGAGCAGGAGGTGCGGGAGATGCACCGCTTCACCGCCCACGCGGTGAAGGTGCTGGGCAAGCTGATGCACCCGGACGGCTTCAACCTGGGCATGAACCTGGGGAAGCCCGCCGGCGCCGGCGTGGCCGGACACCTGCACCGCCACATCGTTCCACGCTGGACGGGCGACTGCAACTTCATGCCCGTGCTGTCCGAGACGCGCGTGGTGTCCGAGGCCATCGAGTCAACCTACCGTCGCCTGCGGACGGTGTGGAACGAGGAGATGATGATCTGACGTGACCGGAAGAACCGTTCCGGACGAGTACCTTGAGCCCCTGTCGTCGGCGGAGGTCGAGACGAAGGTCCGGCGCTCGATCTTCATCGCCCGGCTCGACCCCTGCCGCACCGAGGGAGAAGCCCGGACCGCCCTGGCCCGGGTGCAGGCCGCGCACCGCGACGCGACCCACAACTGCTGGTCCTGCCTCCTGGGTCCGGACCCGGCGGTCGAGTTCAGCAGCGACGCCGGGGAGCCCTCAGGGACGGCAGGACGCCCCATCCTGGGGGCTTTGAAGCGCTCGGGCATGGTGAACCTCGTCGTCGTCGTGACGCGCTACTTCGGCGGCGTCAAACTGGGCGTTCGAGGGCTCATCGAGGCCTACGGCGGTGTGGCGGACCTGGCCGTGGCCGCGGCCTGTCCCGTGCGACGCGTCCTGTCGTGCCCCCTCTCGGTGCGCCTCTCCTACCCCGCCATCGGCCCGGTGACCCGCCTGCTGGAGGACTGGGGCGCCGGCGAGGGGGCGCAGTGGACCTACGGCGAGGAAGTCCTGGTCCGTGCCCGCGTCCCACGCTCGCGCCTAGCGGGGCTGGCCGCAGTGCTCTCGGAGATGGCGGCCTGCGGGACGATCCTGGAGTGGCGCGACGAGGGAGCCCCTTCGTAAGGCTCCCCATCACAGGCCCGCGCCGCCCCCTCTGCTGACGGGTCCTCCGGCAGCAACGCCGCTCGCTTCCCCTCACCCAATCCTCCCAACGCGGGACCTCCACGCCAGGCCAGCCGATGCTGGGCCCGAGCGAACGGAGGTCCCGTTCTGTTCCCCTTCCACCCTCCGGGAGCCCAACGGCTGGCGCCTCCCGGCAATCGGGCTTCCTCTAATTCATCAGTAAAGATCAATGATTTTTTACGCTTATTCTTCAAAAGGCTGCAAATTGGAGGACGAAGAAAGGGCCGCGGCAGTGAGGCATAACGCCAGACGCCGCGGCCCTCAGACTGATAAGTAGAGGTGACAGGTCGTTCTGAAAGGACCTTAATTATAATATAAAAGTTGAGATTTTGTCCAGAAAAACATCAGTCTGTGCCAAAATTTACGTAAAACTTCGGGGGTGAGAATCCAAGGAGGTTCGCCACCTCCGCAGCGCTGGCGCAACGACTGACATCCCTCAGCCCCGTCCTACCGGCCCCAAACCCTTTCCCCCTCCTCCAGTCGCTCCTGAAACAGCTTCATCGTCCGGTCGAAGGGCTCCCGGCTCGTCAGGTCCACGCCGGCGCGCCGCAGGATGTTCAGGGATTCGTCGCTGCCGCCGCTCTTCAAAAAGCTCAGGTAGCGGTCCACGGCCCCAGGCTCGCCTGCAAGGATGGCACTGGCGAAGGCGTTGGCCGCGGTGAAGCCCGTGACGTACTTATAGACGTAAAACGCGCTGTAGAAGTGAGGGATGCGGGCCCACTCCACCCACAGGAGTTCGTCCGGGGCCATGTCCGGCCCGTAGCACCTCTCGTTCAGCTCACGCCACAGGCCGCTCATCCACTCCGGCGTCAGGGCGCCCCCTTCCTCCGCGCGGGCGTGGACCTGAAGCTCGAAGTCCGCAAACATCGCCTGGCGGAAGAAGGTCGTCCGAACCATGTTGTAGTAGTAGCTCAAGAGCCACTTCCGCTCTTCCTCCGTCTTGGCGGTCTTCAGGAGGTGTCCCAGGAGCAGTGCCTCGTTCGTCGTCGAGGCCACCTCCGCGAGGAGGATGGTGTAGTCGCCGTAGACCTGGGGCTGGTTCCTGTGGGAGTACCAGCTGTGCATGGAGTGTCCCATCTCGTGCGCCAGCGTGAAGACGTCGTTCAGGGTTCCGTTGTAGTTCAGCAGTACGTAGGGGTGCGTGGCGTAGGACCCCCAGGAGTAGGCCCCCTTGCGCTTGCCCCGGTTCTCATAGACGTCCACCCACCGCTCCGCGAGGCCGCGCTTGAAGTTCGCCACGTAGTCCTCCCCTAGCGGGGCCAGGGCCTCCGCCACCATCTGGCAGGCCTTCTCGTAGGGGATGTCCTCCCGCGGCTCCTCGGCGATGGGGACGTTCAGGTCGTAATAGCGCAGCCGGTCGAGCTTCAACACCTGCTTCCGCAGCGCCACCAGACGGTGCATCAGGGGGGCGCAGCGAGCGGCCGTGTCCACCACGTTCTCGTACACGCTGCGGGGCACGTTGTCGCCAAAGAGCGCCGCCTCCAGGCTGTCCTTGTAGCGCCGCGCCCTGGCGTAGAACAGGTCGCCCTTCACGGACCCTGCGTAGAGCGCGGCCAGGGCGTTCTTGAAGGAGTCGTAGGTCCCGTAGATGCCCTCGAAAGCCGTCCGGCGCACGTCCCGATTGGGGCTTCGGCTGAGCTTGTACCAGCGCTCCTCCGTCAGCTCGACGCTGCGCCCCTCCTCATCCTGGATCGTGGGGAACTTCAGGTCCGCGTTCGTCAACAGCGAAAAGGCGTTCTCCGGAGCCGACGTCGCCTCTCGGGCGCTGGCCAGAAGCGCCTCCTCCGCCTTGGGCAGGATGTGTTCCCGCTCCCGCAGCAGTTGCTCCAGGAAGAAGGCGTAGAGCTTCAAATCCGGCTCCTCCCGCACCCAGCGCCGCAGCTCGTCCTCAGGCAGCCCCATGACCTCGGGGGCAAAGAAAGCGGTCGCCACGCCGTGTCTGGCGGCCAGCGCCTCGATGCGGCTGGCCAGCTCCATGGGGCGCGTCTCCCTCAGGTCCTCGTGGCTCTTCATGTTGGCGTAGACGTAGAGCTTCTCCAGCTCCAGAGAAACGGCCTCCTCGGCCTTCAGGTACTCCAAAAGCTTCTTCGGCCCTCTGCCCAACTGCCCGGCAAAGCCTGCCAGCGCGTCGATCTTCGGCGCCAGGTCGCTGAAGGCCCTCTCCCAGGCCTCGAAGGAGGGATAGATCGCTTCCAGGTCCCATCGCATGGCCTCCGGGACGTCCCGCCTCTCCGGCACCCCGCCCGTCCCGTCCCCCGTAGCCTCCGGGGCATCAAACCGCATCGCAAAATTCATCGGAACAACACCTCGCGTCAACAAATCAAATTTTTCAACGCCGGCAGCCGCAAACCCGTCGGCGGCAAAGCCCGCGCAGGAAAAACAGGCGGCGGCCAGAAGCGGCAGCGCGCGCCGTATCCTCATCCCCTTCACCCTCCATCGCCTCCGTCCTTCCTCAACTGCCAAAAACACCTGAAAAACCACGCCCTGCCTTCATTATGTTATCACAGGCGCATGGGCGGATAGGACGTCCAAGCCAGAACCGAAGGCCGGGCACAGGCCCCTGACAGGGGGCCGCCGGATTCTCCGGACCTCTCGGAAGCCCCAAAACAGCCCTCAAAAGGCAATTTTTTTGAGTTTAGAAGGATTGATTAAAGCTGATCTTAAAGAAAAAGGATGGAGTGACCATGCAGCCGAGCATAACAAAGGGCCGCCCATTTGGGACGGCCCCTGTTTCATTCTTAATCGCCAACGCTTGGCCGCAGGTCACTCCACGAAGAGCGGCACGATCTTCTGCTGGAGCACGTCCACCAGCCCCAGGTCCGAGAACTTCGCCTTGGGGATGACCGGCAGGGCCAGGGAGACGATGCGCATCAGCGGGTTCGGCACGTCGAGCCCCAGCTTGCTGCGCAGCGTTGCCTTGACGTCCGCGATGTCGCGCGCCAGCTCCGCCGCGGGTAAGCGGGAGATGAGGCCGTAGATGGGCAGCTCCAGGCGGGCTATCACCCGTCCGTCCAGCGCAGCGATCTTGCCTCCGCCACACTCGATGAGGGCCTCGATCACGACCAGTGCGTCCTCCGGAGTGTCGTACACCACCACCAGGTTGTGGCAGTCGTGGGACACCGTCGCGCCGTAGGCACCCCTCTGCGTTCCGAAGCCCCGGACGACGCCCACGAAGCGCGTGTTCAGGCCATGACGGTTCAACACGGCGACGAACTTCAGGTCCGGGTCGCCGCCGAGGTTCAGGTAGCCGTTCAGCACGGGCAGGCGTTCGACGCCGAACTCCGTGGTGGTCCCCTTCGGGGTCGCGTAGCGCACGACCCGCACGCGCGCGGCGTCCCCCTCCGCGCGGATTCTCAGGTCCTCCGCGTCAGGACGCCTCAGGCGGACGGTGTTGACCTTTTCCTGGGGGAAGGACCGGGGCTCGATGGCGAGGGCGAGGCGCCCGTCCTCCGCGACGAGGCGCCCCGCGGCGAACACGGCGCTGGGCCTGGGACAGGCCAGCTCCGGCACGATCTGCAGGTCCGCGGCGAAGCCGGGGGCCACGGCCCCAAGGTTCGTGATGCCGATCTCCCGCGCAGCGTTGAGCGTCCCGCAGACGACGGCCTGCTCCGGCGACATTCCGCACCGCACCGCACTGGCGGCGACGCGGCTGACGTGTCCCGTAGTCAGGATGTCCTCCGGCTCCAGGTCGTCCGTGCAGAGCGACAGGTTCGTGAGGGAGCGGAAGTCCAGGACGGCGGGGGCGATGGCCTCAACGTCCATGGACACCGAGCTCTCGCGCATGTCCACGTCCATTCCGAGCCGCAGCTTCTCCCTGGCCTCACGGCCCGTTCGGGTCTCGTGGTCGCTCCGCACGCCGGCCGCCAGGTAGGCGTTCAGCTCCCGTCCCGAGAGGAAGGGCGCATGTCCCTGCATGAAGCCGTCCCGCTTCTCGCAGGCCCCCATGATGGCCCGCATCCGGTTGCTGTTGGACAGCACGCCAGGGTAGTCCATCAGCTCCGCGACGCCCAGCACCCTGGGGTGGGCCATCAGGCGTTCCACCTCTGCCGCCCCGAAGGAGGCTCCTGCGTTCTCCAGCCCGGGCGCAGAGGGAATGCAGGAGGGCGCCAGCACGTAGAACCGCATGGGCAGGTCCTCGCTGGCCGCCAGCATGTAGGCCACCGCCTCCACGCCGCCGACGTTGGCCACCTCGTGGGGGTCCGTGATGAGGGTCGTCGTCCCCATGGGCAGCACGGCCTCCGCCATGTGGGCCGGCGTCATCATGCTGCTCTCGATGTGCAGGTGGCTGTCGATGAAGCCGGGGATCAGGAACTGCCCCCATCCGTCGTAGCGTTCGTGGGCCTCGATCTTGAAGCGGCCCCCTTCGCCGTCCGGGTCCGCGGAAACGCACGCGATGAAGCCGTCGACGATCCCCACCTCGGCCTCGTAGGTCTCCCAGGTAAACACGTTGAAGAGCTTGACGTTGTGGATGAGGAGGTCGCAGGGAATACGCCCCATCGCCGCATCCACCAGCCGTCCCCGATCCTTTGGATGAATTTGCATGATTGCCTCCGAAATCGTTACCGAAGTCTTATCCCAAAGCGCTGTCGTGCGTTCGCAGCCGGCGCTACAGGTTCAGGAAGTACGCGATCAGGGGAACGCACAGCAGGTACGTGCCCCAGTGCAGCTCGCGGCCGCGGCCGGACAGCACCTTCGCCGCAGTGTAGCACAGGATGCCCGAGCTGATGCCGTTGGCCAGCCCCAGGTAGGCCGTCATCAGGATGGTCATGAAGGCGGGGAAGGACTCCGTGAAGTCCTTGAAGTTGATGCCCTGGACGGCCGGCATCATCATCAGACCGATGATGATCAGCACGGGGGCCGTCGCCTGGGAGGGCACGCAGGAGATCAGTGGGACGAACAGCAGCATGGCGAAGAAGCAGAGCGCCGTGACGACGGCCGTCATGCCCGTCTTACCCCCCTCCTCCACGCCCGCAGCCGACTCCACGAAGGTCGTGACGGTCGTCAGTCCGAAGATAGAGCCCACCACCGTCCCGATGGCGTCCACCAGGAAGGGCTTGCCGATGTCCGGCAGGTCGCCGTTCTCGTCCAGGAGCCCGGCCTTGGCGCCGACGCCCAGCACCGTGCCCAGCGTCGAGAAGAAGTCCCCCACGAAGAAGGTGAACATGAAGGGAATGAACTGCCAGTGCAGCGCTCCCAGGACGTCGAGCTTCAGGAACAGCGGCTCCAGGCTCACCGGCATGGCGACCCAGGCGGCGGGCAGCTTCGTGATGCCCATGGGGATGCCGATGATGGAGGTGAGGATGATGCTCCACAAGAGCGCCCCACGCACCCGGAAGGACATGAAGGCCGTCACGATAAAGAGCCCGATGACGGAGAGCAGCGTCCCCGCGTTGTGCAGGTCGCCGAACCGCATGGCCTTGTCAATGACCAGGATCCCGGCGCTCTTCAGCCCCAGCTGCGCGATGAAGATGCCCACCGCCGCGCCGATGGCCAGCTTGATGGAGCGCGGCATGAGCTTGACGATGACCTCGCGGATGCCGAGGACCGTCAGCAGGACGAAGACCACCCCCGACAGGAACACCATCCCCATCCCGACCTGCCACGTGACGATGCCGTCCTTCACCAGCGTGAAGGCGAAGAAGGCGTTGCCGCCCATGCCCGTGGCCAGGGCGAAGGGCAGGTTGGCGTAGAGCCCCATGAACAGGGTGACAGCGCCGCACACGAGCGCCATGGACACCACGCAGGCCATGCGGTCCATTCCCGCGCCGTTCGCCATGAAGGACGGGTGGACCACCAGGATGTAGGACATCGTCATGAACGTCGTGAGCCCCGCGGCGACCTCCGTCTGAAGGTTGCTGCCGCGCCCGGAGATATTGAAAAAGCGATCCAGGAACTTCAATTGAATAACCCCTTTTCTCAGATGAAGATCAAAAGGCGGGTCAGAGGCGCAGCTCTGCCACCTATTTGGGCAACCGTACCTTCGCGGCGCCGTCCGCCGCGTCCGCCACGTAGAACCTGGGGGCGCAGCCCATCTGCAACTCGTAGCCCGCGCCGACGTCGCGGATGAAGCGGCTCACGAGATGCCGCTCCACGACGTTGACCGTACAGCCTCCGAAGCCCGCCCCCGTCATGCGCGCGCCGATCACCCCCGGCTGACGCCACGCCAGCTCCGCCAGCGCGTCCAGCTCCGGGCAGGTGACCTCGTAGTCGTCGCGCAGGGACAGGTGGGAGGCCCGCATCAGGAGGCCGAAGGTGCGCAGGTCCGCCAGGCTCAGGGCCCTGGCCGCGTCCAGGGTGCGCTGGTTCTCCGTGACGGCGTGGCGGGCGCGTCGGCGGTTCACCGGGTCCGGGATCTCGCGTTCCAGCCTGTTGAAGTCCTCTGCCGACAGCTCGCAGAGCGTCCGGATGGGGCGCACGCGTCGGATGGCCTCACAGGCCGCCTCGCACTGCCGGCAGCGCAGGTTGTAGTTCTCGCGCCCCGCCGCCTGACGCCTGTTGGTGTCCGCGATCACGATCTGATAGCCCGTGATGTAGAGGGGCGCGTAGAGGTGGGTCAGGGCGGCGCAGTTCAGCAGCACGGCGCAGCCCTTCCGTCCCATGCTGACGGCGAACTGGTCCATGATGCCGCACTGGGTCCCTATAAACCGGTTTTCCATCTCCTGCCCCATGATCGCCATGTTCAGCCGGTCGATGCGAAGGCCGAACAGGTCGTTGACGACGCACGCGGTCAGCACCTCCAGCGCGGCCGAGGACGAGAGCCCCGCCCCCACGGGCAGCTCGCCCCAGAAGAGGATGTCCAGGCCGGAGGGGATGGGGTAGTGGTGCACTTCCAGCGTGCTCAACATTCCCAGGGGGTAGTTGGCCCAGCCCCACTCCACGCGGCGCTCGATGCCGCTGCGTCCCGTCTCCGTCGGCGGCCTGTCGTCGAAGTTCATGGACCCCACGCGGACCCTGTCCCCGTCGCGCCGGACCGCAAGGGCCCATATCCCCAGGGAGATGGCGCAGGGCAGGACGTGCCCTCCGTTGTAGTCCGTGTGCTCCCCGATCAGGTTGACGCGACCGGGGGCAAAGTACAGCGTCGGCTCCCCCTCTCCGAACAGCTCGCGAAAGCGGGGCAGCATCTTCTCGTAGACGGCCTTGATCTCCATAAAACGACTAGCTCTCCTCCAGGATAGGCTAACCCAAAAATCCCTTCCCCGCCCGCAGGCGTGGAAGGGCCCGCAAAAAAGTCCCTTTATTATGACACATTCGAAGGGCAAACGCCTATCGTAGCCTCATCTTTTCACCTGAAAACGCAAAGTGAATCGGGAGAAAAAATCGGGGAGAGCGCCGGCAATTCCGACGCTCTCCCCAAAAGGAACGCTAAAGCGCTTCGGCGAACCGGTCGAAGGCCTCCAGCCCGGCATCGTCCCGCTTGAAGACCCCGCAATCGCTGAGGACCCGCGCAAACACGTGCCCCACCTCATCGCGGAACATGCCCGGCACCTCCCCCGCCTCCAGGCCCGCATGGCGCTCCCGCAGGCCCCGATACCAGGCGTCGTGCGCCGCCAGAGCCGGGTGGGCGGAGAGGTCCGCCTCACCCCGAAGCCAGGCCTCCGCCATCTCCGACAGGGCCCCTTTCAGGCGCGGGGGCAGGATGGCCAGGCCCAGCACCTCGATGAGGCCGATGTTCTCCTTCTTGATGTGCTGCACGTCCGCGTGGGGATGGAATATCCCCAGGGGGTGCTCCGGGCTCGTGCGGTTGTTGCGCAGGACCAGGTCCAGCTCGTAGCGCCCGTCCCGTCGCCGCGCGATGGGCGTGACGGTGTTGTGGGGCACATCCCCCGTCCGGGACAGCACGCCCACCTCCGGAGCGCTCCAGCCCCGCCAGGCCTCCAGGACGCCGCAGGCCGCATCAATCAGCGGCGCGGCCTCGCAGGAGGTGAGGCGCAGCACGGACATGGGCCAGTTGACGCGCCCCATGGCGACGCTGTCCCGCGCCGGGTACTCCCGCTCCACCTGCGCCCGGTCCAGCGCGAAGACGAAGCGGCCGCCCTGGTAGTGGTCGTGGGACAGGATGGAGCCGCCCACGATGGGCAGGTCCGCGTTGGACCCCACGAAGTAGTGCGGAAAGAGGTCCAGGAACCGCAGCAGGTTCTCGAAGGTCTCCCGCGTGATGGCCATGGGGACGTGCTCTCCGTTCAGGACGATGCAGTGCTCGTCGTAGTAGCTGTAGGGCGAGTACTGCAGGAACCAGCTCTGGCCCTGACGCAGGTCCAGGGGGATCAGACGCAGGTTCTGCCGTGCCGGGTGCCCCGGATGGCCGAAGAAGCCCTCGTTCTCACGGCACAGGAGGCACCGCGGATAGCCCCTCGCGGGGGCCTTCCCCGCCCTCGCGATGTCCCGCGGGTCCTTCTCCGGCTTCGACAGGTTGATGGTGACGTCCAGCTCCCCGAAGTCCGTCCTCGTCCGCCACCGGATGTTCCGCGCCGTGCGGGCCGAGCGGACGTAGTTCGAGGCGACGCCCAGACCGTAGAAGTAGTCCGTTGCCCCACGGGGGGAGGTTCGGTACAGAGCGCGGAACCTCTTGACGACGTCCGAGGGCCGCGGCGTCAGGACGCCCATCAGCCGCGTGTCCAGCAGGTCCCGCTCCTCCGGTCCACCCTCGATGATCCCCGCAGCCTCCGCCCAGTCCAGGATGCGCTCCAGGATGCCGTCCGGCGATGACTCCGGAAGCAGGTCGTCCGTAACGGGCTCCGCCCGCAGGTCCGGGAGGCCCAGCTCCCCGATGAGGCCGTTGGCGGCCCAGACGGCGTCCTCCGCCTCGATCAGCCCCTGCAGGAGGGCGAAGCGCACCAGCCGGTTCAGCTCGCGGTTGACGTCCACGTCCGCTGCCGGCATGGCTAATTCCCCCAGCCCTGAGGGTGGGCGCTGTGCCAGCGCCAGGCCGAGGCGATGATGTCCTCCATGGAGGTCACCTGGGGGCGCCAGCCCAAAACCCTTCCGGCCAGGGCGCTGTCCGCCACCAGCCGCGCCGGGTCCCCTGCGCGGCGGGGCCCCACCTTCACGGGGATGTCCCGCCCCGTGGCCCTCCGGGCAGCGTTGATCATCTCCATCACCGAGTAGCCGTCGCCGCTGCCCAGGTTCAGGATACGGCTCTCGCCGCCCTTCGCCAGGTAGTCCAGCGCCATCAGGTGCGCCTGAGCCAGGTCCTCGATGTAGACGTAGTCCCGGATGCAGGTCCCGTCCGGCGTTGGGTAGTCGTCGCCGAACACCGTGACGCAGTCCCGTCGCCCCAGCGGCACCTGAAGGATGATGGGCACCAGGTGCGTTTCGTTCCGGTGGTCCTCGCCCAGGCTCCCGTCGTGCCACGCCCCCGCCACGTTGAAGTACCGCAGGGACACGTACCGGATGCCGTGTCGCTCCCCGACCCAGTGCATCATGCGCTCCATCACGCGCTTCGTTTCGCCGTAGGGGTTCGTGGGTTTCGTCTCGTCGTCCTCGAGGATGGGCACGCGGCTCGGCTCGCCGTACACGGCCGCCGAGGACGAGAACACGATCTGCCGCAGCCCATGGCGCGCCATGGCCTCCAGCAGGGACTGCATCCCTCCCACGTTGTTCGCGAAGTACAAGAGGGGCTTCTCCACGCTCTCTCCCACCAGGGAGCAGGCGCAGAAGTGCAGCACCGCCTCGATCTTATGCTCAGAGAATATCCTGTCCATCAGGGCCGCGTCGCGGACGTCCCCCTCGTAGAAGGGGACCCCGTCGGGGACCGCCGGACGATGCCCCGTCCACAGGTTGTCCACCACCACGGCTTCAGAGCCGCGGTCCAGCAGGGCGCGCACGTTGTGGGAGCCGATGTAGCCGGCCCCCCCGCAGACCAGAATCGCCATGTCATCCACCCGTCCTTCCCACAGGCAAAAGCGTCAGGGACGCTCCATCCGCCCCGCGCCGTCCGCCGCGTCCACCTCGTAGAAGTCGGCGCGCAGGCCCGTGGCCTTCGCGTAGCCGGCCCCCACGTCCCGGACGAAGTCCTCCACGCGCGAGCTCTCCACGATGCTGACCGTGCAGCCCCCGAACCCGCCCCCCGTCATGCGCGAGCCGACCACGCCAGGCTGCCGCCAGGCCAGCTCCACCAGCGCATCCAGCTCCGGGCAGGACACCTCGTAGTCGTCCCGCAGCGAAACGTGAGACTGGTTCATCAGCTGCCCGAACGCCGCCAGGTTCGACACCTCCAGGGCCGCGACGGCGCGAAGGGTGCGCTGGTTCTCCGTGACGGCGTGGCGGGCGCGCCGCAGGTTCACGGGGTTGCGGATGATGCCCGACAGATACTTGAACCCCGGCTCCGTCAGGTCCCCGAGGGCCTTGACGGGCCGCACGCGACGCAGGTCCTCCAGTGCGCCCTCGCACTGGGCCCGCCGCAGGTTGTACTCCGACCCGGCCAGGACGTGGGGCTTGTTGGTGTTGCCGATGACGATGCGAAAGCCGTCCAGGTTCAGGGGCACGAGCTTGAAGTCCAGTGTCGCGCAGTCCAGGAATACGGCGCAGTTTCGCCTGCCCATGGTGACGGCGAACTGGTCCATGATGCCGCACTTCATGCCCACGAAGTCGTTCTCCGCCCTCTGGGCCAGAAGCGCCGTCTCGACGCCCTGGAGCCCCATTCCGAACAGGCCGTCCGCGACGCGGGCCGTCAGCACCTCGATGGAGGCGGAGGACGACAGCCCCGCACCTCCCGGCAGGTTCCCCCAGAACAGGAGGTCCAGCCCCGCAGGCAGCGGATGCCCCGCCTCCTCCAGCACCCGGAGAACCCCCAGGGGATAGTTGGCCCAGCCCCGCTCCTCCCGGTACTCCAGACCGCGGGCCGGCGCCTCGGTCGTCCCGTCCGCCTCAAAGTTCATGGAGTGGAGCCGCACCCGATCCGTCCCCTGCCGGGGCGCCGCAAGGGCCCATATCCCCAGGGAGATGGCGCAGGGGAACACGTGTCCGCCGTTGTAGTCCGTGTGCTCGCCGATGAGGTTCACCCGGCCCGGCGAGCGGAAGAGCGCCGGGGTCCCGCCGTCGGTTCCAAAGAGCTCCTGAAACCGGGAGAGCATCCTCCCGTACATGTCATGAATGTCCTGCATGGCCCCGCCCCCTAATCTTTAGGCTCGAAGAAGCGCAGCTTCACGCGCGTCCGGACGGAGGCAAAGGGAGCCAGCGTCCGCATGGACCCGTGGCGGCGCTCCGCGAGGCGCCCCATCGTGTAGCAGGTGGAGGGTTCGAGGGCCAGGACGTACTCCCCGCTCCTCATGCACTTCCACTGGGAGAGGACGGGCAGCGTATCCAGGGACCAGGAGAGCTCTGCGCCGATCCTGAGCCGCCGGTTGATCAGGCGGGCTATGGGGTCCTCCCCGGATGGGCGCACCTCGTTGAAGTAGACGCGCTCCTCCTCGCCGTCGATGGGCGCAGTGCAGCGGCACTGGTCCGCCAGCCCCGCCTCCGCGTAGGGCGAGCGCGGGGTGACCTTTCGGTCCTCCGGCAACTCCAGCGTCGCGTCCGCGTCCAGCAGGGGCCAGCCGAAGTTGCAGTGGTAGAGCAGCGCGTACTCGGCGGGCTGCGGCGTCAGGTTCGTGACCTCGTCCTCGATCAAAAGCTCGCTGCCCCAGGCCGGCACCGTGATGACGCGCTTCAGCGACAGGTTGTGGCGCCACTGCTCCGTCTCCCTCACCGTGCCGGACACGCGGATGACGCCTCCCTCCGCGGAGGCCGAGAGCCCCCGCGCGCTCTGCCCGTGGTAGCGGCCGTGGAGGGGGTGGAACTCCCCGTCCCCCTCCTCGTCCCGACACTGGGGCCCCACGGAAAGCAGCCCGCAGGTGTACATCATCCCGCCGGGGAAGGTGTGGTCGAAGTTGTCCGGGACGGGCAGGAAGCGGGAGGGGGCGTCGTACCCGTTCTTCGTCATGTAGTTGACGTTGACGCCGCGCCAGCGCAGCCGTCCAATGTCGAGGCCGCTGTCCGGCAGGACGTCGAAGTCCAGGCCTCCGGCGGTGCTCACCTGGTACACCGCCGCGCCCCTGGCGTTCCCCTCGTCCAGGATGAGGCGCCGGACGCCGTAGACCTGCTCCTCCGTGCCGACGTGCCGATAGAGCGACTCCATGCTGAGGCCTTCCATGGACGTTCCCTACCTTCTGCGGTACTTCGTCATGTCGATGGCCACGGCCGCGGCGATGATCACGCCCTTGATGACCTGCTGCCACATGGGGGAGACGTTGACGAACTGCAGGCCGTATTGAATGATCGTGAAGATGAGGACGCCCGACACGATGCCGCTGACGCGCCCGATGCCGCCGTTCAGGGAGACGCCGCCCACCACGCAGGCCGCGATGGCGTCCAGCTCGTAGCCGTTGCCGTAGTTGTTGGTGGCGCCCGCCGTGCGCGCCGCCTCGAGGACCCCCGCGATGCCGTAGAGGCACGAGGCCAGGATGAAGATGCCCATGATGTTGCGGAAGACGCTGATGCCCGCCACCACGGCCGCCTCCCGGTTGCCGCCGATGGCGTAGACGTTCTTTCCGAACACGGTCTTGTTCAGGATGAACCAGATGAGGACGCAGATCACCGCCGCGATGGGGATCAGGATGGATATCCCCGGAAAGCCGCCCGGCTCGGAGCTGGCGAAGACCTTCATCTGCCCCAGGGCCGTGAAGTCGGGCCGGATGCCGCCGATGGGCTGGGAGTTGTTGGGCGGCATGTCGAAGTAGAGGGAACAGGCGCCGTAGATGATGACCTGCGTCGCCAGGGTGGCGATGAAGGGGTGCATGTCGTACTTGGCCACCAGAAAGCCGTTCAGCGCGCCGAAGGCCATGCAGGCCAGCACCGCCAGGAGGATGGGAAGCCAGACGCTGACCTGAGGCATGTCCGGGAAGAAGCGGTTGGCGTAGGACGCGGTCTGCAGCATGGAGGTGGACACGACCGCCGCCAGCCCCACCATGCGGCCTGCGGAGAGGTCCGTGCCCGCTATCAGGAGTGTGAAGCAGATGCCCAGGGCGATGATGAGGCGCGTCGAGGACTGCGTCAGGACGTCAAGCGCCACGCGCACCTGCATGAAGCGCGGCTGGATGACGCAGATGACCAGCACCAGGACCAGCATGGCCAGCAGGATGGCGTAGTTCGTCAGGAAGGTGCCGAAGGACTTGCGGGAGAGGACCACGTCCTCCGCCTCCTCGCCGGCGTCGTGCCTCCGCGCGGCCGCCACTCCCTTCAGCGCCACCACGGCGCCGATGATTATCAAGAAGACGGGCAGGTCGTAGATGCTCTTCAGCGACAGGGCCTCCTTGATCCCGCTCAGGGCGGGGAGGGCCTGAACGGCTTTCAGGATGACGCCAAGGATCAGGACGGATGCGCCCGAAGTCCGCAGGAAACGGTTGTACTTCTCGCGTGTGATTCGTCTTTCCGCCATTTCGATAAACCTCCCGAAATCGATATGTGTTCAAGCGGGCCGTTCGGTCGCCCCTATTTTGAAAACTGCGTCGCCAGGCGCATGATCTCGACCTGGTCGAACTGGTCCCGGTTCAGCATCCCCGTGACGCGCCCCGCGCACATCACCATGATGCGGTCGGACATGCCCATGAGCTCCGGCATCTCCGAGGAGATCATGATGATGGACTTTCCCTGGGCGATCTGGCTCAGCATGATGGTGTAGATCTCGTACTTCGCCCCCACGTCGATGCCCCGCGTGGGCTCGTCCAGGATCAGGACGTCCGAGTTCGTCAGGAGCCAGCGGGCGATGAGCACCTTCTGCTGATTGCCTCCCGAAAGGTTCTGGATGAGGGTGTCCAGGGAGGGCGTCTTGACGTTGAGCTCGCCGCAGGACTCCGACGCCGCCTCGATCCGCTCGTGGTCGTTCAGCACGCCGAGGTGCGCGTAGTGCTTCTGGTTCGCGATCACCGTGTTCTCCAGCACCGGCAGGATGCCGAAGATGCCCGTGGCCCGCCGCTCCTCCGTCAGCAGGGCCAGCCCGTGGGCCTTGGCCTCGCGCGGGGAGTGGGACAGGGAGGGCTCTCCGTCCTTCAGCACCGTGCCGGAGGCGACGTCGCGAAGCCCGAAGAGCGCCTCCACGAACTCCGTCCGCTGGGCTCCCACCAGGCCGCCGATGCCCAGAATCTCCCCCCGGCGCAGCTCAAAGGAGATGTCCTGGAAGGAGCTCTTCAGGGGCGAGGACAGGTGCTCCACCTTCAGCACCAGCTCCTCCGACGGCGCGACGAGTTTCGGCGGGAAGCGGTCCGTCATCTCGCGCCCCACCATGCGCCGGATGATGCCGTCCATGGTCAGCTCGCTGGCGGGCCAGGTCCCGATGTAGCGCCCGTCGCGCATGATGGAGACCTCGTCGGCGATCTGGAGGATCTCCTCCATCTTGTGCGAGATGTAGATGATGGCGATGTTCTGCTTTCGCAGCCGGTTGATGATCTTGAAGAGGTGCTCCGTCTCCCGGTCCGTCAGGGAGGAGGTGGGCTCGTCCATGATGATGATGCGCGCGTTCGTGCTGACGGCCCGCGCGATCTCCATCATCTGGAGCTTCGCCGCCGACAGGCTGCCGGCCTGCGCGGCGGGGTCCACGTCCAGCTCCAGGTCCTTGAACAGGGCCAGCGTCCTGTCGTACATCGCCTTGTGGTCCACCACGCCGCAGGTCGACGGGAAGCGCCCCAGCCAGACGTTCTCCATGACGGGGCGGAACCGGATGGGGTGGAGCTCCTGATGGATCATGGAGATGCCGCTGTCCATAGCCTCTCGGGCCGAGTTGATCCGCACCGGCGTCCCGTCCAGGAGGATCTCGCCGCCGTCCGGGGAGTAGATGCCGAAAAGGCACTTCATCAGCGTGGACTTGCCCGCCCCGTTCTCCCCCATCAGCGCGTGGACCGTCCCGGGCCGCACGTTGAGCGAGACCCCGTCCAAGGCCTTCACTCCGGGGAACGTTTTGGTGATCTCCTTCATCTCTAGGACATATTCGCTCATTGGTTCTCCCCCTTACGTCATCGCGTCAAGAGCCCCTTTTAAGGAAACGCCCCCGCCGACGGAGGCCGGCAGGGGCACGGAAATTACCGCAACGCCTTCAACGCCGGAAGGACATCAGGACTACATGAACTCCTTGTAGTTCTCCGACGTCACCTTCCGATAGGGGATCCAGATGTACTTTTCGTCCGTGACGTCGTAGCCGATGGACTCCTTCGTCACCTCGCGGCCCTCCGCAGCGGCCACGGCGACGCGCACCGCGGCCTTGCCCTGGTTCACGGCGTCGTTCAGGACCGTCCCCAGCATGGAGCCATCCTTCATCGCCTCAAGGGCCGGTGCCGTGGCGTCCACGCCCACCACCGGGACGAACTTTGCAGGGTCGCCCGCGTTGTACCCCTCGGCCTTCAGGGCCTCGATGGCGCCGAGCGCCATGTCGTCGTTGTTCGCCAGCACAGCCTCGATCCTGTCCAGCCCCACGGCGGAGATGAAGCCGCTCATCTTGTTGGCGCCCTGCACCTTGTCCCAGTTCGCCGTGTCGCTGCCCAGCTCCTCCAGCTCAAAGCCGCTGTCCTTCATGGCCCTGATGGAGTACTCGGTGCGGAGCGTGGCGTCCTGGTGCCCCTGCTCGCCCCGGATCATGATGTACTGGATCTTGCCGTCTCCGTTTTTGTCCGCGGCCTTGTTCGCCTTGAAGTAGTCCGCGATGATCTGGCCGGACAGCGTGCCGGACTCCTCGGCCTTGGCCCCGACGTACCAGGTCTTGTCGTAGCTCTTCATGACCTCCTCCTGAGGCTCGCGGTTCACGAAGACGATGGGGAGCCCCTCCGCCTTCGCCTTGAGCATCAGGGGCGCGGCCGCCGTGCGGTCCACCGGGTTCACGATCAGCGCGTTGACGCCCTTCGTGATGTAGGTGTCCACCTGGTTGTTCTGGTCCGGCTGGCGGTTCTGGGAGTCCACGATCTCAAGCGAGCCACTGTGCTCCTTCATCTCCGCGGTCATGGCGTTGCGAACGCCCGTCATGAACGTGTCGTCGAACTTGTAGATGCACGCGCCCACCAGCACGTCCGCAGCCATAGCCGAAACGGCAAGCCCCAACACCAGAACCATACCGACGCATAAAGCCCACTTCCTCATCAGAAACCCCTCCCGTTGTCGTATGATGCTCTCTCGTCCGCCGCGGCGGACGCCTTACGGCCCCGCAGGGGGCCGTTGCCCTCAAGAGGCCCGACAATTGTGCGAAAAGTACAAACTCCGTCCTTAAATTTTACTACAAAATTCAGTTTTGTGGAGGCCCTTTTGCCCTGAGGGGCCGCTCACTCCGACCTCACCCTGGGGATGGGGTTGAAGATCACGTCCCCCGCCCCGATGGAGAGGTCGTCGCTCCGCGCTCCGCCCACGTGCATGTCCTCCGGCAGGCTGACGGGGGAGGCCCGGAACTCCTCGCCGCTTCCCGCCGCGGCAGCGGGAGCGTGAAGCTCCGGCGCGGGCCGGACGCCCCATCGGTTGAGCACCGAGGAGCGGTGAGGCTCCCGAAGGTCCGGGCTCATCCACCAGAGCTCGCCGTCCGGGCTCAAGAAGAGGCGGTTCGCGTCCTCCTCCGCGCCGGCGGCAGCGAGCAGGGAAAGCGCCTTTGCGACAAACCCCCTGCCCTCCGACACGACGCTCGCCGCCTGAAGCCACGCCATGGGGCCTCCGAGCCACGGGCTCCCACCGGGCGCCTCCATCACGCCCAGCCCCGGGGCCTCCGTCCGCAGGAAGCGCCTTGCGCCGGAGTAGCGGCCCACGGGCACGCCGACCCACCAAGCCTGCCCTACGGCGACCACCTGCGCGGAGTCCAGCCACTCCGCCTCGTCGCCCTCAAAGTATCCCTTGATCCGGGCCGTCGCGGGGAGCTCCACACGCCCCGACTCAACCTGGCACAGGTTCACTACAAGAGCCAGAGCGTAGAGGCGCCCCATCACGCGATGGACCTCAACGTCCTGCACGACCTCAACCGCCGACGCCGGGGCGCAGCCCAAGGCGGCGAGCGCCAGGAGCGCCGCAGCCGCCAGGACGGACCTAAACCTTGTACAATGCCTCATCAAACGATCTCCCTTCGTCCTCGGCCAACGCGCGCCGCAGCGGGCGCGCTCTCTCCATCATTATAAACGAAGCGGACGAGGTCGGCCCTTACTTTCCTCTACAAGGAAGTTTCGGAAGGGCGTTATGGGCCTGGCACCGGTAGCCGGACGTGAGTTTCCACCCCTTAGAGGAAGTTTCGGAAGGATGTGCGGGAAGGCGTCCGCCTCGGCCACGAATCAGTTTCCATCCCTTTTAGGAAATTTCGGAAGCGGCGGCCAGGCGCTCCGTTCCATCGCCCACCTTTTCTAAGATCAGGAACGGCGACAGGATCAGCCAGAAGATCGCAAGCACCAGGAGAACCAGCATGGCTCTGAACCTCGCTTTCCTTAATTTTTTCTATATTGATTATACGACGACTGCCGCCCTTCCGCATGTCCGGCCGCGCTTCCCTCGGCCCCAACGGCGCGCGGGGGCGTGAGGCCTCCTCCGCTCTGGATAGCGTCTTGTCCGTCAGGGCTCAGCCTGTCGTTGTCCCTGGCCTCTGGCAAGCCGGAGGACAGCCGAAGCAATACGGGTAGCGGCGAGTGCGCAACAAAGCACGAAACGCAGCGCACAGGCCACATTCATCGAGAGCTCGCGCGCAATGCTATAATGAAAGCGCAGCGATCGGGCCGACAAGCAGACTTTATTAGGGAAGCGCTGATTAATCTTAAAAAGTTGTTGAAAGCAATCAAGGAGCATCAAACGAAGGGTATCCTTCAGCGCTTCCCTAAATTTTAAAATGGGGCTACGCCCCCCCTTCGGGGAGCCTTCCGGCAGCCGTTCGCTGGCGTTCACGGGCCGTCAGTCCCAATCCCCACGCGCTTCGCGCGGCCTGATGAAGTTTCAGACACTGAAGGGAGACGATACGGGTGACAGTTCTTAACGACTTAATCAGTGTTTCCTTAAGCGTTTAACCGCTGATTTCCTGAGTCAACTTTTGGTTCAAAGGATCAAATTCATTCAAAAAGGGGTTTTCAGAATGCTGACGACGGCAACGGAAATGCTCAAGAGGGCCAGGGAGGGACGTTACGCGGTCGGGCACTTCAACATCAACAACCTGGAGTGGGCGAAGGCCGTCTTGCTGACGGCGGAGGAACTGAGGAGCCCCGTCATCCTCGGCGTTTCCGAGGGTGCAGGAAAGTACATGACGGGCTTTGACACGGTGTCCGCGATGGTGAGGGCCATGGACGAGGGCCTGGGGATCACGGTGCCCGTCGCGCTGCACCTGGACCACGGCACTTATGAAGGGGCCTACAAGTGCATCAAGGCCGGCTTCACCTCCATCATGTTCGACGGCTCGCACTACCCCATCGCCGAGAACCTGGAGAAGACGCGCGAGCTGGTCCACGCGGCCCACGCCCTGGGGTTATCCATCGAAGCGGAGGTGGGCACCATCGGTGGCGAGGAGGACGGCGTCCTGGGGATGGGCGAGTGCGCAGACCCGGAGGAGTGCCGCGTCATCGCGGAGCTTGGGGTCGACATGCTGGCTGCAGGGATCGGGAACATTCACGGCATATACCCCGACAACTGGCAGGGCCTCTCCTTTGAGACGCTCGACGCCATCCAGAAGAAGACCGGCTCCCTCCCCCTGGTGCTGCATGGCGGATCGGGCATCCCCGCAGCCATGATCCAAGAGGCCATCTCCCTCGGAGTATCCAAGATCAACGTCAACACGGAGTGCCAGGTCGCCTTTGCAGAAGCCACCCGCAAGTACATCGAGGCGGGCAAGGACCGGCAGAGCAAGGGCTTCGACCCGCGGAAGCTCCTGGCTCCCGGCATGGACGCCATCAGGGCGACAGTCAAGGAGAAGATGGAGCTCTTCGGCTCGATCAACCGCGTGTAAGTGATGGGGCAGGCAGATATTTGAGGGATTAGGATATAAAAATAGCGGAGGGAGCTGAGATGTACTCAGCTCCCTCCGTTATAAATCAGTTTTCTGGCAGCGACCTACTCTCCCGTGTGTACCCCACACAGTACCA
>NZ_DBHLDX010000025.1:0-28181 GCF_057312375.1 Fretibacterium sp. | reverse complement strand
ACCTTGGAAAATACCTCTGGGAAACAGCCGTCAAGCGCCATAATGTAGAGGTAGCGGGAGGCGCCGCCCGTACAGGGTATCATGGTGGAGAAGTCGCCACCGAGCGTAACTGCCAGACACAACAGTATGACAGGGAAGCCCACGATGCCCGCGGCCTTCATTCCGTCAATGAACGGGGAATCAGAGGTGATCAGGGTACCCAGAGAATCAAGGGGCGTGATGCCGACCAGGAAGAACTGCCATAGGGAATTAACGGCAAAGACAATGAACGGAGAGATTGTCAGCGCGCGAGGAATGTTAATCTGTGGAAATTTTACCTCGGCCCCCATGCCGGCGACGGTTTCAAAGCCGGCAAAGCACCACCAGACCATGACGATGAGCTTTGCGAACGCTGTAAACTCCGTGGGAAGCCCGCCGAAGACGGACACGTAGTTGGCGAGGTTAATATTTTTCAATTCCATGAGGAACCAGAGCGTGGATGCTCCCCAGAAGAAATACATAAACGCGTTTTGAACGCGCCCCGAGAATTCTATGCCAAGATAATTGATGATGGTGAATAGGAGCATGAGGGCGCAGGCTGAAACACGCGGATCGATTACCGTTTCAAGTCCCATGGCCCAGAGGAGCTGGTTAAGATAATTTGCAAAGGCCAGCGCCTCTCCACCTGCAATGCCTATCTGAGCAAGCGTGTAGTGCCAGGAGCAGAAGATAGCGACCGGCCAGTTGATGGCACGCTTCGCATAGGCGTAGGTGCCACCCGCCAGGGGTAGAGTTGCACCGAGCTCACCGTATATCATCGAAGGCCAGATAACGAGCAGGAGCGAGATAATCGATGCGACGATGATTGAACTGCCGGCTATGCCGACCTGGGATGAGCCGACGGTGAACAGTCCGACACCGATGACAGCGCCTCCCGTGATTGTCACACATTCCGGCAGCCCCAGTTCACGGACCAGGCTTTTTTCCTGGACTTTTTCCGCCGTGATATCCGAACTCATAGTGTGTACCTCCCCACTGGCTATCTCTTAATGTACTTCTTAAGGACTTTAAGAAACTCCCTGCAGTCGTCGGGATAGATTGCGCCCATGTTTGCGACTTGGAACATATTCATTGCAAGGTACTTTCCCTTACCGGGGTAGACGGTGTAACCGTCGGAGGCAAGGCAGGTGATGAACTTTGCAAGATCCATGCCCTCGGGGAGAAAAACGCTGGTCACGGTATTGGACATCTGCTCGTCTGGAAGCAAGAACTTGAGCCCCATCTCGTGCATGCCGTCGCGCAGTATTTTTGCGCACTCTTTATAGCGGGCGATGCGACCATCCAGCGTCTCTCGAGTAAGTGCCCAGTCGAGTGCTGCATCCAGCGCCCAAAACAGCGTGACGTTCGGCGTGTTCGGCGTTTGGTTACACTTCTTCATCATTTGATAGTGCTTGCCGAGGTTGAGATAGACAGTTTTGCCCATCTCTGGCGTAATCGACGCCATGAGCTCCTCTTTGCCGCACACGTAAGCCGAGCCCGGGAACGCACCAAGGCACTTGCCGCCCACGGACGTGCAGAGGTCAATGTTGTTCTTCACAACTTCGATATGTTCTCCAGATGCCGCACTGACGCAGTCTACGAAGTAGCGCCTGCCGCATCTCTTGGCGATCTGGCCGACTTGGTGAACGGGGTTGATCATGCCCGTGCTTGTCTCGTGGAACACCATGCATATCCATTTGATCTTATCGTTTGCTGCGACAGCCTTCTCTATCTGCGCAATATCCGGCACATTCCCCCAGCCTGTCTCAATGCGCGTCGTTGGAATCTTGTACTTGCTGAGTATCTCGAACAAGCGGCCGCCGAACTCTCCGTTGTCGATCAGAAGTGCTTCATCGCCAGGATTAAAAACGGAGGACAGGCAGAGTTCGTTAGCTGCAGTACCCGATCCTGAGACAACGACCGAGCAATAGCTTTCATCTCCCTCGAACAGGGTCACAATTTTTTTCTGAATATCTGCGTAGAGTTTTTCGAACTCAGGACTTCTGTGGCAAATGTCGGCGTGGAGCAGGGACTGACGGACGGGGTCCTCGACCATAACCGGGCCGGGACTGAACAGCATCATTTTCATAATTGCATCCTCTCCTTTTTGGTATCATGACTTTCACAAGAGCTCTTGGAGAAAGCCCAGGTGCTCTAAAATGCAACAACATTTCTGTCCCAAGTGCCGAAATTCCAATATCCCCCTAAAACTGGCTACCAATGCCTGTACAGACAGCTTTTATGACAAAACGAGTTTATTATATTCACTTCATCGCGAAAAAGCAACATGGTAGCTATTTTTCAAATCTTCAAGTTAAGATGCGAAAGTATACCTTCGAAGACAGAGATGGGAAAATTTTAATTTGCCTATTGCATTTGGTTTGACAATCTGGCGGGCAAACCTGTGCAAACTCATAAGCCCGCCCCAGACTACCCTGGAAGCGATCTTTCAGAAAAAAATGGACACCCTGGCTCAGAGCAGGGTGTCTCAAGGATGACTTTCTTTCTGGTTATCGAGTTCAGCTTCAACATTTTTCCTCACCGGCCGCCCTCCCGCGCCGCAAGCCAATTTCGGGCGCTGCAGGTCCATTTCTCGATCTCCGCCGCGCTGCGAAGCGGGCCCTCGTTCATGCCCGGACAACGGCGGGCTCCGGCGTCCCACGCCGCGCGCGACTGGAGGAGCTCCGGCCAGAAGGGGAAGGACCGGCACTGTTCGGGCCGCACTGCGTAGATGAGGCACCGCGCGCTCCCGGCATCGTAGAAGACGCAGTGGCCGTTTGACCGCTCGGCGAAGCTGGGGCTTCCCCACCGCATCGTGACGAAGCGGCGCTTGAAGTCCGAGGGGTCGATGCCGAGGAACTCCACGACGGCGCGCCCCTCTTCCTCGGAAAAGAAAACCGCTCCGGGCCCCCAGCGGCAGCAGCGGCCGCACCCAAGGCAATCAAAGCGAAGGCCCTCGCTCCACCAGGGCAGGGCCTCACGCGCGGGCGTCAAAGGAGACGGGGGCCTCCGCGTCCCCGGCGCCCTGCTCCCCGCCGTCCGGTCGCTCCCGCCCCCGTTCCGCGGCGACGCGCTCGATCATGCTGTCGTAGAGCATCTTCCACAGGCCCGCGCCTCCCGACCTCTCCACCAGTTCGTCGCAGGCCATCTCCAGCGAAAGGTCCTCCATCTGCTTCCAGGGCCGGTCCTTCGAGCCGGAGAAGGAGCGCGCCGTGTTCCGCATCTCCTTCCACAGCTTCGCCCACAGGATGGACTCGAACTGCTGGCAGGACTCCCTGAGCCGCCCGGCCTCCTTCGACCTGTGGACCTCCGGATCGACCTCCGTCCTCCGCGCGCGGCCCGCGCGGGAGGCGCTCGCCCGCAGGGCGTCGATCGTCATCTCCCCGTCCCCTCCTACATGTTCACCAGCTGGCCGTGCAGCGCGCCGGCTTTGTCGATCGCCTGAAGGATCGTGATGATGTCCCGCGGCGTCGCCCCTATGGCGTTCAGCACGCGCACCATGTCGCGGACCGTCGTGGTGGCCGGCATCGCGATCATGCTGGCCCCGTCCTCGTTCACCGTGATGTCCGTCCGGATTTCAACGCGCGTCTCTCCGCCGCTGAACGCCTCCGGCTGCACGACGTTCGGGTCGTCCTTCACGGACACGGTCAGGTTCCCGTGCGCCACCGCCACTGAGCTGATGCGCACGTTGCCGCCCATCACCACCGTCCCCGTCCTCTCGTTCACGGCCACCCTGGCCGCCATGTCTGGCGTGATCTCAAGCCTCTCCACGTTCGCGAGGAAGGCCGTGGGAGCCGCCAGGTATTGCCCGGGAAGGTTGACGACCACCCGCCCCGCGTCCACGGGGGACGCGATGGCCCCGAACTTCTGGTTGATCGCGTCGGCGACGCGCTGAGCCGTGGTGAAATCCGGGTCGCGCAGGAGGAGCGCCATCTGCCCCCCCAGGGTGAAGTCCGTGGGGACGTCCCTCTCCACGATCGCCCCGCTGGGGACGCGCCCCACCGTGGGGACGTTCTTCGTCGTCGAAGCAGAGCTTCCGTCCGCCGCCCATCCCCCCACCAGCACGGAGCCCTGGGCCACCGCATAAACGTTGCCATCCGCAGCGTGAAGAGGGGCCTGTATCAGGGTCCCTCCCTGAAGGCTCTGAGCGTTGCCGATGGCGTTGACGCTCACGTCGATCCTCTGCCCCGGACGCGCGTAGGGCGGCAGGGTCGCCGTCAGCGAAACCACCGCGACGTTTCGGGTCTTTACCTCGTTCGGGGCCAGCGTCACGCCAAAGTTGCGCATCATGTTCCGCATCATGTGGGTCGTCATGGCGGAGTTGTCACCCGTCCCCCGCAGGCCCGTCACCAGCCCGACCCCCGTCAGCTGGTTGTCCCGTGCGCCCTCGATATCCGCGATGTCCTTGATGCGGACCCTGGGGTGCAGTTTGGTGAAGTCCATGTCCTGAAGGTTGACGGAGGCCGCCGCCCCCGCGGCCTGCAGGCCGACGAGGAGGCACGCCAAGACGAAACCGAGAGCTCGAAAGCGCTTCATTCGTCGCTTCTCCTTAGAACACGGCCTGCAGGATCTGCGAGATGATCCCCGGCTTCTGGGTGCGGGCGATGGCGCCGCGCCCCTTGACCGCCAGCTCCGCGTTGGCCACGAGAGAGCTGTTGATCTGGTTGTCGCTGTTGACGTCCTGGGGGCGGATGACGCCCACCAGCTGAATTTGCAAAGTTTCCTCGCTCGTGCGGACGTCGCGCGTCCCCTCGATGACCAGGTTCCCGTTCGGCAGTACCTCGGTCACAAGACAGGCCACCGTGGCCGTGGCGTGGTGCTTCCGCTCGAAGGAGCCGTCGCCGGCGCTGCTGTTCTTGCTGGTCAGGGAGAGAGCCCGAATGAACTTCAGGATGCCCGTCCCGTCGCTGACGGAATTGCTGGAGGATTTCTTGAGGTCCATCGTCGCCTCGTCCTTGGCGTTCGTCCTCTCGTTCACCAGAACGGTCACCACGTCCCCCACTCGCCCCGGTCGCACGTCAACGATCCAGTTCGTCCGGTCGTCCCACAGCGAAGCGGCACCCGCCGCCCCGGCAAGGAACGTCCCCCCAAGGGCGCAGAGCGCAAGGGCCGTGAGCGCAACGACCCTCCCCTGCCTAAAGCAAATCTTCATGGGACCGTCACCTCCACCGTGTTTTCATCGATGATTCGCGCTTCCAAAACCGTGGTCTTCCGGTCCGTCCGCCGCACGCGGACCACGTCACCCGGCTCGCCGTCGTCCAGAAGCACGCCCTCCGCCGTCGCCGTGAGGCCGGCCAGTCGGGCCACCACCTTCACCGGCCGTCCCTTCCTGACGAGGGTCGGAGAGGTCAGGAGCTCCAGAAGGACGGGCTCCCCCTGGTTCAGGGTCCGGCTCGGGATGAAGCCCAAGACCTGCTCTGCCCGCTCGGCGTAGACGCCCGGACGGGCGATCTGCACCCGGCGCATCATGAGGTCCTGCCGCCGGATCGGCCGCCCCCTCTGAAGGGTTCGCGCCGCGACCTGAACGTCCTGATGCCAGGTCATCCGCACGGCCAACGAACGCAGCCGCCCCGCCTTGTCTTGAAACCGCAGAGTCGCCGCAGGCGTCCCCGGCACCATCAAGGCCGGCGCCACGAGGCGTCCCTCCGGGACTGGGCCCGAAGCAACGACCTCCACCGTGCCGCCCCACCCTGCCAGTGATTTTATCATAGATGACAGGGAAACGTCAGAGCGGAGCGCTGGGGTGACCTGCGCTCCAGAACCTTCGGTGGCCGAAGGTTCCACCCGCACCACGGCGGGCATGGTGAGCTCCACCCGAACGCCCTCAAGCCCGCTGGCCCGGATGGCCTGGAGCACCTGCTCCCGCGTGAGGGCCCCGCCCTCCCCGGACAGGAGCAGGGCGGACAGAACCTCCTTCGCGTCCCGCGGTCCCTCGATCTCAGCCACCTCCCCCAGCGTGAACGCGCTGTCCGCCGTGTGGAGGACGGGGGGAAGGGTGACGCGCACGCTGAGGGTCGGGGCCCCCTGCGCTTCGGGGACGAACAGGGCGAGGCAGAGGAGGAGCAGGGCCGAAAGACGGCCCCAAGACGCCGTCCGGATAAAAAAAAGGCGGAGAAACCTCCGCCCTGAAGGACAGGACACGGTCCCCTCCGCGCTAGCGCTTCAAGCCGTTGGCGATCCGCAGGAGTTCGTCTGCCGTCTGAATCCCCTTGGAGTTCGCCTCATAAGCCCTCTGGGCGATGATCATGCCCACCATCTCCTCCACCACCTGCACGTTGGACATCTCCAGCACGCCCTGGCGCACCGTGGGCATCCCGTTCTGCCCCGGCTGCCCCACGATGGGCGCGCCGCTCGCGCTCGTCTCCAGGAAGAGGCGGTCGCCCAGGGCACGAAGCCCCGCGGGGTTGATGAAGCGCGCCAGCTCCACCTGGCCGATCTCCTGCGGCTCCGTCTGGCCGGGGATCGTGACCATCACGCGGCCCGTCCGGGTCAGTTGCACGGAGGTGGCGTTCTCCGGGACCACCATGGCCGGCTCCAGCAAAAGCCCGTCCTCGCTGACGATCTGGCCGTCGCCGTCGATCTCCCACGCGCCGGCGCGGGTGTAGGCGATCGTGCCATCCTGCTGGGTCACCTGAAAGAAGGCGTTTTCCCCGGCCATGGTCTGTCCCGCGATGGCCCAGTCCATCTTGTTGTCCGTGATCTGAAAGTGCCCCTGCGTCATGAAGCTCGGCGTGGCGGTGACGCGCGTTCCAAGCCCCACCTGCACGCCCGTCGGCACAGTGGAGTTCGGCTCCACGGGCGTTCCCGGCTCGCGCCACACCTGATAGAGCAGGTCCTCGAAGTCCGCCCTGCGCTTCTTGTATCCCTGCGTGTTGACGTTCGCGAGGTTGTGCGAGACGACGTCCAGATTCGTCTGTTGGGCGATCATGCCGGACGCGCTGGTCCAGAGCGCTCGTAACATCGTTGCTTCCCCCTTTTTCGGGTCGCGGAAACGCCCCGCGGCGCTTCCCGAATCGTCCTCCGCTATCCTCTGCTGTAGGACGTGATCAGCTTTCCCGTCTGCTCGTCGTGGGTCATCAAGGCCTTGGAGGCCGCCTCGTAGGCCCGCTGAGCCTCGGTCATCCGCACCATCTCCTCGACGACGCTGACGTTCGACTGCTCCAGTGCGGCCGAGATGAGACGGGCGTTCTCCACGGCCTCAGGGTCCCCGGACTGCCGCGTGGGCTGAAGGAGGTTCTGTCCCACCTGTCGCAGGTACGTCGGGTTCTGGAAGGTGTAGAGGGGAATGGCCCCCACGGCCTCGCCGTCCGCGACGACCTGTCCCGTCCGGGTGACGGACACGCTCGTCGCCTGCCCCACCTCGATGCCGCCGCCCTCGCCCTGGAGCGTCATGCCGTTGTGCGTGATGATGACGCCCTCGCTGTCCAGCGTGAAGTTGCCGGCGCGGGTGTAGAAGATGTTGCCCCTGCTGTCCTGTACGGCAAAAAAGCCGTCGCCGTCGATGGCGAGCTCCAGGGGGTCGTCCGTCGTCTTCACCACGCCGGGCCGGACGTCCGTCACGTCCTCAGAGTAGACGGTCGCCAGGGCCAGGGTGCCGATCGTCTGCCTGCCCTTCCAGTTCATGGTGAAGGGCGGCACCGTCATGATCTTCGTCTCGGCGTCCTCCGAAACCTTCTCGTGGCGGTCCATGTAGGCGCTGAACTCCGCGTTCGTCGAAACCCGCTTTCTGTAGCCGCTCGTGTCCGCGTTGGCCAGGTTGTTCGTGGTCACGTCCAGGTTCGTTTCCTGCACCAACATGGCCGAACAAGCCGCGTAGAGCCCTCGGTTCAAAAGATCACGCCCCCTAACCCTAAGTCAATAACGACGCCGGCGCCCCTTCTTGAGGTTCACCAGGATCCCGCTCCTGCTGGAGCTCCGCAGGCTGTCAATCTCCGCCAGCGCCCGCCCCGTCCCCAGGGCCACCGACTCCATCGGGTTCTCCGCCGTGAAGCAGTTGATGCCCGTCTGCTGGGCCACCAGCTCCGGCAGGCCCCGCAGAAGGGAGCCGCCGCCGGTCAGCACGATGCCCCTGTCTATGATGTCGGCCGAAAGCTCCGGGGGCGTTAGCTCCAAAACGTTCCTCACGCCATCCACAAGGGTCTGGACCATCTCGCCGATCGCCATGTTGACGGCGGAGCTGGTCACCTCGACCTGGCGGGGCAGGCCCTGCACCAGGTCCCGTCCCTTGATCACCATGCGCTGGTCCTCCTCCAGCGGGACGCAGGTGCCGATCATGATCTTGAGGTTCTCCGCCGTCTGCTCGCCGATGGCCAGGTTGTACTGCCGGCGCAGGTAGCGCATGATCCCCTCGTCGAACTTGTCCCCGCCGAGGCGCAGGGACTTCGAGACGACCACGCCCCCCAGGGAGATCACGGCGATGTCCGTCGTCCCCCCGCCGATGTCCACCAGCATCTTGCCGCGGGCCTCCTCCACGTTGAGGCTCGCCCCGATGGCCGCGGCCATGGGCTCCTCGATGAGGTAGGCCTCGCTGGCCCCCACCTCAAGGGCCGCCTCCAGCACGGCGCGCCGCTCCACGTCCGTCGCACCGGACGGCACGCAGATCATGACGCGGTTGCGGAAGAAGCGCTGCCACCCCTTCGTCACGCGGCGCATGAAGTGCTGCAACATCGCCTCGGTCATGGAGTAGTTCGCGATCACCCCGTCGCGGAGCGGGCGCACGGAGACGATGCTCCCCGGCGTGCGGCCCACCATGTTCTTCGCTTCGTAGCCCACGGCCAAGATGTTGCCCGTGTCCTGATCCACCGCCACCACCGACGGCTCCCGCAGCACGACGCCGTGTTTTCTCTCGTAGATCAGGACCGTCGCGGTCCCCAGATCGATACCGATATCCGTTCCAAACATCGCCTAACCCCCTCGGGAGTCCTCTCCTCACAAGCGCTCCCTCGTTGGAACGCGATCCTTCAAAATTCTCATAGCTTTCATATGGGTCGTGTCCTGCCGCTCCCAGGGAGGCTCAACGGACACGAAACGTTCCCCGTCCTTCAGGCCCTACCCGTCCTCGTCAGCCTCCAGGTCGGACGGCCAGGGGCCGAAGAACGCGCCCTCTCCGCCCATGGGCGGCAGGAGCGGGATTTCCCGATAGGCCGCGCGCCAGAACCACAGCCCGCAGGCCGGGGCGGTCATGGCCGCGTCCTTTCGTGGCGCTCCCTGCAACAGGCCCTCCAGCCAGGCCAGGGGGCGCTCCCCCCGCGCCACGGCATCGACGCTGCCCACGATGATGCGCACCATGTTCATCAAGAACGACGGCGCCCGCACCGTCAGCACCGTCATCGACCCCCACCGCTGGAGGCGGACGCGGTCCAGCCTCCGCACGCTCCGATCCGGGCACTCCCCCGTCTGACAGAAGGCGCGGAAATCGTGTTCCCCCTCCAGCACGCGGCAGGCGTCCCGTGCGAGGCCCGTGTCCCAGGGGGCCGTCCTCCACCAGACGAGGCCGTTCATGTGCGGAGGGCAGACCCAGCCGTGCCAGACGAAGTAGCGGTACTCGCGCCAAAGCGCGCTGTATCGGGCGCTGAAGGACGGGGGCACGGAGAAGAGCCTCATCACGCGGACGTCCTCCGGCAGGTGAAAGTTCACCGCGAGGCGCAGCCTCTCCTCCCGCCACCTCCGGACGAGGGCGAAGGACGCCACCTGTCCCAGGGCGTGGACGCCCCGGTCCGTGCGCCCCGCTCCCGTGACCTTGACGGGCGTGGGCGAGAGGCGCGACAGGGCGGTCTCCAGGGCTTCCTGAACGCCCATCGCGTCCGCCTGACGCTGCCAGCCGCAGTAGCGGCTCCCCACGTAGGCCAATTGAACGGCGTACCGCCACTCCGTCACCGAGAGCCCTCCCCTCTCAGGGGCGCCCGCGGCCCGCGGTCCGCACCCATACCTCAGCCGCCAAACGTCCTCCACAAGAGGAGCGAGGCGGCAAAACACGCACATAAGATTGTAGCGCCTGTGTCGCTTTTTTTCCAGTGCAAAGGGCGCCGTCTCGTCCTTCCCGCCCCGCCCCCGTAGCCCCTGGCCTCCATGGCCAGCGCGATGTCGTCCGCCCTGCGGAAGACGATGATGAAGAGCGGGATGAGCACGGGGAAGAAGGCCACGATGCGGCGAAGGACCCCGCCCTGATCCAGCCGGGCCCCGCGGGAGATCTGCGCGCGCACGATGCGGTCCGTTTCCTCCATCAAAAGGGGGATAAAGCGGAGGGCCATGCCCACCATCATCGCGCACTCGCCGGCGGGAAACCCCAGTCGGGCGAGGGGGCTCAAGAGTTCTTCAAGCCCGTCCGCCATCTCCAGGGGCGCCGTCGTCAGAGGGAGGAGCACGGCAAAGAGCATGAGGATCAGGAGGCGGAACGCGCTGAATCCCCCCGTCCGCAGGCCCAGGAGGAGGTCGCCCTCCCCCCACCAGATCGAGGCCGCGCTGAAGGCGAAGGTGAAGGCGACGAGGAAGAAGACGGGACGGGCGGAGCGCAGCACGGCCGAGAGCGACAGGTGCGAGAGGCGAAGGAGAGCCGCGAACGTCAAAGTGCAGAGGGCCACGGCGGGGACGTCCCCCGCGGCGAAGACCCCGGACACGAGGCACAGGAGCCCCAGGAGCTTCGCCCTGGGGTCCAGCCTGTGGACGACGGAGTCGGCGGGGACGTACTGCCCCATGACCATGGAGGAAAAGCGCACCTTAAGCTCCCCCTCCCGCCGACGATAAGGACAAGCGCTCAGGGCCTGGGGCAAGCCCCTGCCTCAAGAGGTCCCACAGTGCCTCAACCCGCCAGACCAGGGGGAAGGAGGGATGCCGCGCCCGAAGGCGGGCGGACACCTGAAGGGCCCCCGGCCACACGTCGGGCCGGAGCGCCTCCATCAGGGACGGCAGCACCTCCTGCGGCGTGCCCTCCGCCAGGCTCCGGCCCCCGTCCATGACCAGCACCCGGTCGCTGAAGCCGAGCGCCATGTCCAGGTCATGGGTGATGGTGACGACGCTCCTGCCCTCGTCCCGCAGCCGCGTCAGGAGGGCCAGGATGCCGCGGCGGTAGGCGGCATCCAGCCCCGCCAGGGGCTCGTCCAGGACGACGCAGTCGGGGCCGGCAGCCAGCGTCGAGGCGATGGCCGTCAGCCGCTGCTCTCCTCCCGAAAGCTGGAACGGGCTTCGGGACAGGAAGTCCTCCTCCAGCCCCACAGCCCTGAGTGCCCCAAGGACCGCCTCGTCGAGCTCCTCCCCCTCGAGCCCCGCGTTCGCCGGCGCAAAGGCCAGCTCCTCACGGACGGTGGGCGAGAACAATTGCCTCTCTGGCATCTGGAAGACGAGCCCCACGCGCTGTCTCAAGCGGTAAAGAGCCTCCCCGCTCTGGGGCAGGGGCTCTCCCTCCAGGAGGATGCTGCCGGCCTGGAGCCTGTAGAGGCCGTTCATGTGCTGTGCGAGGGTGGACTTCCCGCTCCCCGTCCGCCCGACGATGGAGAGCCACCCGCCCCGCGGCACGTCGGCGGAAACGTCCGAGAGCGCCGCCACGCCATCCGAACCGTCGTCGAAGCGAAAGGCGAGGTGTCGCACCTCGATGAGGGGCGTCCGGCCGGCCGGGGGGACCCCGTCGCGCCGCTGAGGCAGGTTCCACCCCCGCCCCTCCAGCGCGCGGCAGATGCCCTCGGCGTCGGCCGTTGGAACGTCGAGGCCAAGCCCCTGAAGCCTCTCCGTCAGCCGACGAAGGGGCGGGAGCTCGAACCCCAGCGACTCCGCCATGGACCAGAACGCATCGGGAGCCCCCTGCCAGGCAAGGCGGCCCTCGGACAGCAGCAGGACCCGGTCCACGTCGTCGAAGTTCTCCAACTGGTGCGTCACCTGAATCAGGGTGACGCCCGAAGCGTGGACCCTCCGCAGGACCTCCTCCACCTCCAGGCGCCCCTCTGGGTCCAGCATCGAGGTCGGCTCATCCAGGATCAGGCAGCGCACGCGGGCGGCCAGCGCGCCGGCCAGCGCGACGCGCTGCTTCTCCCCACCCGACAGGGCGGAGACCATCGCCCTGCGCTTGTGCTGCATCCCGACCCTTTCGAGGGCCCAGTCCACGCGGGCCTGAATCTCCTGTGGGGGCAGGCCCTGATTCTCCGGCGCAAAGGCCGCGTCGTCCTCCACCACCGCCCCGACGATCTGGTTCTCCGGGTCCTGAAAGACGACCCCCACCAGCCCCCGCAGCTCCTGGAAGGGGAGGTCCTGCGCGTCGCGTCCGGATATAAAACAGGCGCCCCGCGATGGAACCTGCAGGGCGCCCATGATCTTGACGAGCGTCGATTTTCCGGACCCGTTGTGGCCCAGGACGGCGACCCGCTCGCCGCAGCCGACCCTGAGTGAAACGTCCTTAAGCGCCTGGCGCGCTCCGTCGTAGGAAAAGGAAACGGAGCGCAGCTCAAGCATGGGGGGACGGGAGGCCTTCGATCCGTTCAAGGCTCTCGGACGGCGCGCTTACTTCTCGATCAGCTGGACGACGGCCATCTCGGAACCGTCGCCCGCGCGGACGCCCAGCTTGACGATGCGGGTGTAGCCGCCCTTGTCGAAGGACATGTAGCGGGGAGCCACTTCTTTGAAGAGCTTCGTCGCTGCCTCCTTGTGGGGCATTCGGGAGAACACGACGCGAATGTCGTGCACCGAGCCGCCACGAGCGCGGGTGATGAGCTTCTCGGCAACGCGGCGAAGCTCCTTGGCACGGGTGACGGTGGTCCTGACCTGTCCGCTCAGGAACAGGCTGGCCGCCATGTTGCCCAGCATCGCCATCCTGTGGCTGCCGTATCGGCCGAGCGTTCTATGATCCACACGGTGTCTCATAGGTTAATCCTCCTTACCTGCTTTTTCCTTTTTCTCGCGCAGCTTTAACCCCGCGCTTTCCAGTTTTTCCTCAATCTCGGTCAGAGATATCTTGCCGAGGTTGCGGATCTTCAAGAGGTCCTCGCGGGATTTCTGAAGAAGATCCCCGATCGTCTGGACCCCTCCGCGCAGCAGGCAGTTCTCGCTGCGTATGGAGAGCTCCAGCTCGCGGACCGGCCTGGCAAGGAGCTCCTCGTTCCCCGCCGGCCCACTCCTCCTGTCCGCGCCCAGGTCCAGGTCGTAGACGCCGCTTCCGGAACCGTCCGAGCCGGCCTGGCCGACGTTGGCCACGATGTAGCCGAAGTACGTCTGAACGATCTGGGCCGCCTCGCCCACCGCCGCGTCCGGGGCGATGATCCCATTGGTCCAGACGTCCATCGCCAGCCGTTCAAAGTCGGTCCTCTGTCCGACCCGCGCCGCCTCCACCCGGTAGTTCACCCGGAGCACGGGGGAGAAGATCGCGTCCGTGAGCAGCGCGTCCAGGGGAAGATAGGCCGGCCTGGGGCGCTCGGCGGAGAGGTAACCCGTCCCCTGCTCGATGTAGAGCTCCATGCTGAGGTGGGCGCCCTCCTCCATGGTGCAGATCTTCGCGTCCGGGTCGATAAACTCGATCTCGCCGTTCTCCGGGATATCTCCGGCCGTCACGAGCCCCGCCCTCTCAACGTCCAGGGAGACCACGCGAACCTCCTTGCTCTTGGAGCGGACGGGGATGTGCTTCAGGTTCATCAGGATCTCCATCACGTCCTCCCGCACGCCAGGGACCGTGCTGAACTCGTGCAGCACCCCGTCGATGCGCACCGACGTGATCGCAGCGCCCCGGATCGAAGAGAGGAGCACCCTTCGAAGCGCATTTCCCAACGTCATTCCATACCCGCGTTCCAGGGGCTCCAGGTACAGGCGCCCGTAAGTCGGAGTGTTCTCCTCCAGCTTAAGCACCGGGCGCAAGATCTCCAAGGTTTCCAACATAGTTTACGCTCCTATTCTTCGCAGACGCCAAGGGCCGCATTCCATCGCGCCCATCAACTTCCAGCCGCTGATCAAGGGGCGCTGTTAGACGCGGCGTCTTTTCGGCGGCCGGCAGCCGTTGTGAGGAATGGGAGTCGTA
The DNA here is from genome assembly GCF_057312375.1 of Fretibacterium sp. Taxonomy (NCBI): domain Bacteria; kingdom Thermotogati; phylum Synergistota; class Synergistia; order Synergistales; family Aminobacteriaceae; genus Fretibacterium; species Fretibacterium sp. The sequence continues at coordinate 14,173 of NZ_DBHLDX010000025.1, read as the reverse complement.
TCCTTGATGAGGTTGACCTGAAGTCCCGCCGCCTGCAGGGAACGAATCGCGGACTCACGGCCGGGGCCGGGGCCCTTGACGATGACGTCGATCTCCTGCACGCCGTGATCCTGAGCGCCCTTGGCCACCTGCTGGGCCACGATCTGCGCCGCGTAGGGGGTGGACTTGCGGGTCCCCTTGTAGCCCACGTTGCCGCCGCTGGACCAGGAGATGACGTTCCCCTCCTTGTCGCTGATGCAGAGGATCGTGTTGTTAAAGGTGGAGTAGATGTGAGCCACTCCATAGTTTATGTTCTTCTTCTCACGTTTCTTGCCCTTGCGGACTGCCGTTCTCTTCGCCACGCGAGTTTCGCCTCCTCTAAAAATTCCGTTCAGGCCCGGCCGCTACTTCGTGGCGACCTTCTTGTTGGCCACCGTGCGGCGCTTGCCCTTGCGCGTCCTTGCGTTCGTCTTCGTCTTCTGCCCGCGGACGGGAAGTCCCAGGCGATGCCGGAGCCCCCTGTAGCACCCGATGTCCATCAGGCGCTTGATGTTCATGCTGACCTCGCGGCGCAGGTCGCCCTCCACGACGTAGTGCTCCTCAATCTCGCGGCGCAGCTTCTGAGCGTCGTCCTCGCTGAGGTCCTTCACGCGGACGTCAGGGTTCACGCCCGTCGCCGCCAGTATCTTCCTGGCGGAGGGCACTCCGATGCCGAAGATATACGTCAAGGCAATCTCGATGCGCTTCTCGCGCGGAAGGTCCACACCTGAAATACGAGCCATTCGATTACCTCCTCACACCCTGGCGCTGCTTATGACGCGGGTTACGGCTGCAGATGACGTGAACGACGCCATGGCGGCGGATCACCCTGCAGAACTCACAGATCGGCTTGACCGACGGTTTAACCTTCATTGCTCCCACTCCTTGAAAAAACAAACTTAAAATAAGGTCAGCCCTTATTTATAGCGATATATGATCCTTCCCCGGCTCAAATCGTAGGGAGATACCTCGACCAGCACCCTGTCCCCAGGGAGGATGCGGATGAAGTGCATCCTCATCTTCCCCGAAACGTGCGCCAGAAGCTTGTGCCCGTTCTCCAGCTCCACGCGAAACATGGCGTTGGGGAGAGGTTCCGAGATCACTCCCTTAGCCTCGATGACTTCCTCTTTGCCGCCTGCGTTTGCCATATGCTGCCCTGCCTCTCCGTTCTGAAATCTCAATCTAAGCGCATCCCGAGCCCTGCGAGAATCTGGCAGAAGCGGCCTCGGTCGATGTTCTTACCCGCCTCTATCAAAGCGACCAACTCCGCCGCACACTGCGGCGTCACCTGAACATGCCTTGGATTCTTCTTCTTGGGCTGCAGAACATTGAACCGCTCCGCATCCGCCAAAGCCAGTCGATTTCCGTCTAAGAAACCCACGACCACATAAAGCCTGCCCCGGTCCTTTCCCTTTGTGGATCGGACCACCTGCCCAAGACGGCAGGGAACGGGGTCCGGGCCTAACGGCCCATCCGGCTTGTCCATGGGGTCAATATCTCTGGTCCGTCGTCCAGGATGACGATGGACCGCTCAAAATGCGCCGCGTCAGAACCGTCGGCAGTGAGGACCGTCCAGCCGTTTTCGCCCACCCGGACCGCCTCGCGCCCCGACATGATCATGGGCTCGATGGCCAGGGTCATCCCCTTCTGCAGCATGACGCCGCGTCCCGGACGCCCGAAATTGGGGACCTGCGGGGCCTCGTGCAGCTTTTGCCCCACCCCGTGTCCCGTGTAGTCCCGGACGATGCCGTACTTCAGGGGCACGGCGTAGGACTCCACCGCATAGCCGATATCGCCCACTGTCTTTCCCACCCTGGCCGCCTCGATGGCCCTGTTCAGGGAGGTTTCCGTCACCTCCAGGAGCTTTTGACGCTCCGGGCTGATGGCTCCCACCGGGTAGGTGCAGGCCGCGTCCCCGAAGTAGCCGTTCAGGCAGACCCCCACGTCGATGCTGAGGATGTCCCCCTCCTCGAGCTTCCGCTCATCCGAGGGGATGCCGTGTACGATCTCGTCGTTGATGGAGGCGCAGACGATCCCCGGAAAGGGAGGCGTACTGCTCGTCATCCGATACCCCTTGAAGGCGGCCGTTCCGCCGCAGGCGCTGATGTGCTCGCCCGCGATGCGGTCCAGCTCTCCCGTGGAGATGCCGGGACGGACCACCGTGCCGATGTGGTCCAGGATATCCGCCACAACCCTGCCCGCCTTGCGCAGCAGGTCGATCTCGTCGGGGGTCTTAAGGTGCAGCATGCCGGTTCAACGCAGCCTTTACCCCTGCGTAGATGGTTTCCGGGTCGCTCGATGCGTCGATCTCGGAGAGGAGCCCCCGGTCCCGATACCAGGCGATCAGGGGTTCCGTCTGCTCGTGAAAGACCTTGAGCCTGTTGCGGATCACCGCCTCCTGGTCGTCGTCCCTCTGATGGAGCTCGCCGCCGCAGGAGGGGCACTTCGCGCTGACGGCCCCGCCCATCGTGAGGAGGTTGAAGATCCCCCCGCAGGAGCGGCAGGTCCTCCGGTTGGAGAGGCGGCGGACGAGGGCTTCGTCGTCGATGGAGAACAGGAGCACTGCGTCTAGCTTCGCGTGGTGCTCCGTCAGGAAGGACTCCAGGAACTCCGCCTGGGGCACCGTCCTGGGGAAGCCGTCCAAGAGGAAGCCCTCCGTCGCGTCGGGCTCCAGGAGCCGGGAGGACACCATCTTCAGGACGAGGTCGTCCGGCACCAGGGCACCCTGGTCCATGAACTTCTTCGCCTCCAGCCCAAGGGGCGTCCTATCCCCCAGGTTCTTCCTGAAGATGTCCCCCGTCGAAACGTGGACGCACGCCTCCCGCTCCTTCAGCAGGGCGGCCTGCGTCCCCTTGCCGGCGCCGGGAGCGCCTAAAAGGACTAGTCGCATCTCGTCCCGCCCCCTACATGCGAAGCAGGCTTCCGGCCTTTCCGCCGGACTTCTTCAGGATTCCGTCGTAGTGGCGCATCAGGAGCTGGGCCTCGATCTGGTTGATCGTGTCCAGGGCGACGCCCACCACGATCAGGACCGCCGTCCCGCCGAAGTAGAAGCTCCGGGTCCCCACGATGGAGGTCATCACGTTGGGGATGATGGCGACGATCGCCAGGAAGATGCCCCCCGCCATGGTGATGCGCTCCATCACGCGGCTGATGTAGTCCGACGTCGGCTGCCCCGGACGGATGCCCAGAATGAAGCCGCCGTACTTCTTCATGTTCGAGGCGATGTCCGTCGGGTTGAAGACCACCGCCGTGTAGAAGTAGGAGAAGAAGACGACCAGCACGACGTAGCAGAGCGTGTAGAAGGAGAATATCCTGCCCGCCGCAAAGAGGTCACGGATAAAGGCCCCAACGGAACTGTCGCTGAAGAAGTTGGCGATGGTGTAGGGGAAGATCAGGATGGAGGAGGCGAAGATGATCGGGATGACCCCCGCCTGGTTGATCTTCAAGGGGATGAAGGTGCTCTGTCCGCCGTAGACCTTGTTTCCCACGACGCGCTTGGCGTACTGCACCGGAAGGCGGCGCTGCCCCTCCTGCAGCAGGATGCATCCCGCCACCACGACGATCATCAGCGCGAGCCCCGCAAGGAGCGCCAGGAAGTTCATCTCGCCGAGGCGCAGCATCGTCCCCACGCGGATGAAGGCCTCCGGAATACGAGCGACGATGCCGGCGAAGATCAGGAGGGAGATGCCGTTGCCGATCCCGTGGTCCGAGAGCTCCTCGCCCAGCCACATCACCGCCAGGGACCCGGCCGTGAGGGTGGTGACGATCATGAAGGCGTCCCCCAGTGTGCCTGAGAATATCCCCTGGTTGCCGATCCACGCCGTCATGCCCACGGCCTGCACGACCGCAAAGACGATCGAGCCGTACCGCGTCCACTGGATGAGCTTCTTGCGGCCGTCCGCGCTGTCCTTCTGCATCTTTTCCAGGGCGGGGAAGATCACCACGAGGAGCTGCATCACGATGCTCGAGTTGATGTAGGGTGCCACGCCAAGGGAGAAGATGCTGAACTGGCTCAGCGCGCCGCCGGAGAAGAGGTTCAGGAAGTCCATCACACCGCCCCCGACGCTGTTGAAGAGGTTCGCCATGGCGGCGGTGTCAACTCCCGGCGTTGGGATGTGAGCCCCAAGCCGGAAGATGAAGAGGATGCCGAGGGTGAAGAGGAGGCGTCTTTTCAGGTCAGGCAGTTTGAAGGCGTCGCCGAGAGACCCGAACACGTCAGATCACCTCAGCCTTCCCGCCAGCCGCCTTGATCTTTTCCTCCGCACCCTTGCTGAAGGCGTTCGCCCTCACGGTGAGGGCCTTGTGCAAGTCCCCCTTCGCCAGAACCTTGACGGGAAGGGAGGCGTCCGAGATCAGGCCCGCCCTCAGGAGGGTATCGGGAGTGACCTCCTGGCCGGCCTCGAACTTGTCCTCGATGGACCCGATGTTGACGATGTGATAGGTCCGTGCAAAGCGGGCGTTGTTGAAGCCGCGCTTGGGCGTCCGCCTCACGAGGGGCATCTGGCCGCCCTCAAACCCCGGACGAACGCCGCCGCCCGTGCGCGCCTTGTGTCCCTTGTTGCCCTTGCCGGAGGTCTTGCCCGTCCCGCTGCCGATGCCCTGCCCCAGGCGCTTCGCCTTGGTGCGGGAGTTCGGTGCGGGCCTGAGATCATGAAGGTTCATACCCGTCCTCCTCCTCAGTCTTCCACAGTCCAGACCACAAGGTGCCGGACGTGCTCAATCATGCCGCGGATCTGCGGGGTGTCCTCGTGCTCCACCGTGGACTGCAACTTCTTGAAGCCAAGGGCCTTGATCGTCCGCTTCTGACGCTCCGCGAAACCGATGGCGCTCTTGACCCATTTGACCTTAATCTTAGCCATGGTCAACCCTCCTAATCCGCGGAGACGGACGCCGGCTCCGCCACCTTCTTGCCGCGAAGCTTATAGATCTCGTCCACCGTCCGGGTCTCCTTGATCGCCTCAAGGGTGGCCCAGGCCACGTTGATGGAGTTGGAGGTCCGCCCCACCACCTTGGTGACGACGTCCTTCACCCCTCCGAGCTCCATGATGGCGCGCACCACTCCGCCCGCGATGACTCCCGTTCCGGCGGGTGCGGGCTTGAGGAGGACCTTCGCCGCGCCGAAGCACCCGGTGACGGGGTGCGGCATCGTGTCGCCGTTCCTGCGGATGGCGACGAGCTCCTTGCTGGCCTTCTCGATCCCCTTGCGCACGGCCTCGGCGATCTCCTTGGCCTTGCCAATTCCAGCCCCGACGTAGCGGTCGCCGTCGCCCACCACCACGAGGACCGCGAACTTAAAGCGCTTTCCGCCCTTGACGACCTTGCTGACGCGATTTATGGCGACAACGCGCTCCTTGAGGTCCAGTGATTTAGCATCGATTCGCTTTTTGATCATGTTCAGCCTGCTCTCCTGATCCTAAAACTTAAGGCCGGCCTCGCGCGCCGCGTCAGCCAGGGCTTTGACCTTGCCATGATACTGATGCCCGCCGCGATCAAAGACCACCGTTTCGATCCCCTTCGCCTTCGCGCGCTCCGCGGCCAGCCTGCCGACGACCTTGGCAGCCTCCACGTTGCAGGTCCCCTTGAGCTCACCCCTCAGGGACTTCTCAAGGGTGGAAACGGAGGCCAGAGTACGTCCCAGGTCGTCGTCGATGATCTGAACATAAAGGTGGTTCAGGCTGTGGAAAACGGCCATCCGCGGCTTCTCTGCCGTGCCGGCCAACGTGCGGCGCAGCCTCTCATGCCGCACAATGCGCATATCGTTTCTGCTTCGTTTTCTCATCTTCTGCGCTCCCTAGCTACTTCGCACCCGTTTTTCCGGCCTTGCGGATGATGTGCTCGTTCTCAAAGCGGATGCCCTTGCCGTGATAGGGCTCCGGCGGGCGATACTGACGCAGGAGCGCACAGGTCTGCCCCACCAGCTCCTTATCGATCCCCTTGACGACGATCTTGATCGGGTTCTCCACCACAATCTCGACGCCACTCGGAGGGGTGAACTCGACGTTATGCGAAAAGCCCAGGTTCATGACCAGCTTCTTGCCCTGCAGCTGAGCCCTCCAGCCGACGCCCACGATCTCCATCGTCCTCTGAAAGCCCTCGGTCACCCCGGTGACCATGTTCGCGATCAGGGCACGGGTCATGCCGTGCCACGCACAGGTCTGCTTGTCGTCGCCCGATCGGGTGACGTGCACCTTCTCGCCCTCAACGTCCACGGCGATGCCCGGCATCAGGGGCGCGAAGAGCTCGCCTTTTGGGCCCTTGACTGCGATCTTATCTCCCTTGACGGAGACCGCGGCTCCCTTGGGCAGGACCACCGCTTTTCGTCCAATACGAGACATAGAGAAGCCCCCTTACCACACGTAGCACAGGACTTCGCCGCCGAGGCCCAGCTTCATGGCCTCGGTGCCGGTCTTGAGCCCCTGAGAGGTGGAGAGGATCGCGAGCCCCAGGCCGCCCATGACGACCGGAAGCTTGTCCTTCCCCACGTAGAGGCGTCGGCCGGGCTTGCTGATGCGGCGCAGCCCCTGGATCACCCGCTCACGCTCCGGCCCGTAGGAGAGGAAGATGCGGATGGAGGCGTAGGGCTTCTTCGGATCGGTGATCGTCTTGACGTTCTTGATGTACCCCTCGTCCTTCAGGATCCTGGCGATGGCCAGTTTCATCTTGCTTGCGGGAACATCCACGCTTTCGCTGTAAATCATGTTCGCGTTGCGCACTCTCGTGAGCATATCCGCGATAGGATCGTTAACGTACATTCCGTTGCCCCCTTAGGCTACCAGCTCGACTTGACAACGCCGGGTATTCTGCCCTCGCGGGCAAGCTTGCGGAAGCAGCAGCGGCACATATCAAACATGCGCATATATCCGTGGATTCTGCCGCAGAGCGGGCAGCGGTTGTGCTGCCGAACCTCAAACTTGGGGGGCAGCTTTGCCTTGTACTTCAACGCTTTCCTTGCCATTTCAGATCGTGCCCCCTCTTTAGCGGTTGTTGAAGGGCATTCCCATGCCCTTGAGGAGCGCATGGGCCTCCTCGTCCGTGGACGCGCTCGTTACGATGGAAACGTTCATGCCCCTTGAGCGGATCACCTTGTCGTAGCTGATCTCCGGAAAGATCAGCTGCTCCCGAAGGCCGAGGTTGTAATTGCCGCGCCCGTCAAAGCCCCTGCGGGAAACCCCCTGGAAGTCCTTGATGCTGGGCAGCGCGAGGGAGATGAGGCGGTCCAGGAACTCCCACATGCGATTTCCCCTGAGCGTCACCGAGCAGGCCACGGGCATCCCCTCGCGGACCTTGAAGCCCGCAACGGACTTCTTGGCGCGCTTCAGGAGGGGCTGCTGGCCCGTGATGGCGCGGAGCTCCGCAATGGCGGCATCCATGAACTTGATGTCCAGTTTCGCGTCGCCCACCCCGATGTTCACGACGACCTTCTCGACCCTGGGGAGCTGCATGACGTTCTTGTATCCAAACTCCTTAAGCAGGGCGGGAGAGATCTCCTTCTTGTATTTTTCCAACATGCGCGGAACCATTTCTAACTCCTCCCCACTCAGGCCTTGTCGATGATCTCACTGCACTTTTTGCAGACTCGAACCTTCTTGCCGCTCTCCAGGAAGGAGGAGCCCACGCGCACCGCTGCGCCGCAATGGGGACAGACCAGCATGACCTTCGAGGCGTAGATGGGCGCCTCCTGCTTGTGGATTCCGGACTGGGGGTTCTTCTGGGTCGGGCGCACGTGACGCGAAACCAGGTTCACGCCCTCCACCACCACCAGATCACAGTCCGGGATGCGGCGCAGGATCTTGCCCTCTTTCCCCTTGTCCTTGCCGGATATCACGCGCACCCGGTCGTTTTTCTTAAGCCTTACAGACATAATGGCACAGCCTCCTAAACCACTTCAGGCGCAAGCGAGAGGATGCGCATGTACTTCTTGGCGCGCAGCTCTCTGCCGACGGGCCCGAAGATGCGCGTGCCCTTGGGCTCGCCGTTGGCGTCGATGATCACTGCCGCGTTGTCGTCGAAACGGACGTAGGAGCCGTCGCGGCGACGAACCTCCTTGCGGGTCCGAACGATCACGGCCTTGACGACCGATCCCTTCGCGATGTTGCTGTTGGGGATGGCCTCCCTCACCGAGGCGACGATGACGTCGCCGATCGTGCCCCACTTGCGCTTGCTGCCTCCCATGACCTGAATGCAGAACAGCTTCCGCGCGCCCGAATTGTCAGCAACGTTCAGTACTGTCGTCAGCTGAATCATAAGTTACTCCTCTCCGGGCGTATCAGAATCGAAGACGGGAGCACGCCGCGTGACCTCAACCAGTTCCCATCTCTTCGTCTTGCTCAGGGGCCGGGTTTCGCGAATGCGAACCTCGTCGCCCACCCGGCAGGTGTTCTCCGCGTCGTGCGCCACGTACTTCTTCGCGCGGCGGATCCGCTTCCCGTAGAGAGGGTGCTCCGCGAGGCGGGAAACCTTAACCACAACCGTCTTGTCCATCTTGTTGCTCACGACAATTCCCACGCGGACCTTGCGGTGCACGGGAGCTGTCTCCTTATAAGGCTCCATGGAAACCTACCTCCTGGCGGCATCTGAGGCCATCGCCTGGCGTTTTTCCCCCGCGATGGTCAGCACTCTGGCTATAGTCTTGCGAACGTCACGGATGCGGCTCGTGTTCTTGAGCTGCCCGACTGCGTTCTGAAAACGAAGGTTGAAGAGCTCCTCCTTGTACTGGCTGTACTTCTCCTGAAGCTCATCCAGCGTGAGTTCGCGAAGTTTCGTCGCATCCATCAGTTTTCACCACCCATGCCTTCCCGTGATACAATGCGCACCTTTACGGGCAGTTTGTGCGAGGCCGTTCTGAAGGCTTCCGCCGCGAGCTCAGGAGAGATCCCTGAGAACTCGAAGAGCACGCGGCCCCGCTTGACGGCAGCAACCCAGAACTCAGGAGCGCCCTTTCCCTTTCCCATACGGGTTTCGAGGGGCTTCTTCGTGTAGGGGCGATCCGGAAAAACCCGAATCCATATCTTGCCGCCCTTCTTCATCTTTCGGGAGATGGCGACGCGCGTCGCCTCGATCTGCCGCGCTGTAAGCCACACGTTCTCAAGCGCCTGAATCCCCCAGTCGCCAAAGGCGATCGTGGTGCCTCCCTTGGAAACGCCGCGCAGCGGAGACCTGTGCGACTTGCGGTATTTGACTCTGCTGGGCATAAGCATAAAGAACTACCCCCTTGCCTTGTCGCGATCGCGGCGCGACCCGCGCATCATCATGGGACGCTCGTGCTCGCGGTCGCGGTAGATCCAGATCTTGCAGCCGATCACGCCGTACATCGTCCGGGCCTCGGCGAAGCCGTAATCGATGTCCGCCTTGATCGTGGAGAGAGGAAGACGCCCCTCGTTGTACCACTCCGTGCGCGCGATCTCCGCGCCGCCAAGGCGCCCCGCCACTTGGGCCTTGATCCCAAGGACGCCCGCCTTCGTCGCCCGGAAGATGGCCTGCTTCATGGCCCTGCGGAAGGAAACGCGGCGCTCCAGGGCGGAGGCGATGCTCTCCGAAACCAGCTGAGCCTCCACGTCGGGGTTCTTCAACTCATGGACGTTCACCATCACCTTGCCGCCGGTCATGGCCTGAAGCTCGTCCTTGATCGTCTGGATCTCCGTGCCGCCCTTGCCGATCACGACGCCGGGACGTGCCGTCCAGATCGTGAAACGAATCACGTGCCCCACGCGCTCGATCTCGACGCGGGAGATGGCAGCTCCCTCCCACTTCTTCATGATCCAGTCATGAAGCCTGAGGTCCTCATGGAGCTTTGCAGCGTACTCCTTGCGCCCCGCGTACCATTTGGACTGCCAGTCCGAGGCGACACCAAGCCTGTATCCTACGGGATGAACCTTCTGTCCCACGAATAAACCCTCCTAACGTTCCGCAACCGTAACGGTCACATGGGATGTGCGATGCACATAAGGATGAGCGCGCCCCATGGAGACGGGACGAAAGCGCTTCATCACGGGTCCCTGGTCCGCGAAGGCCGTGAGGACGTACAGCTTATCCATATCCATCCCGTAGTTGTGCTCTGCGTTCGCCACCGCGCTCTGCAGGACCTTGTACACGATCCGCGCAGCCTTCTGGGGGCTGAAGCGAAGGATCGTGAGGGCCTCCTCGGCGCCCTTGCCGCGAATCAAGGTGAGAACCTGCCTCACCTTCGTCGGGGCGATTCGGGCCTGGCGAGCCATGGCCCTTGCTATCGTCTTAGCTTCCATCAGCGGCCCCCTCCTACTTAACGCCCTTGGCGACGCGCTCCTGGCCGGCATGGCGTGCGGACTTGCGCGTCGGGGCAAACTCCCCCAGCTTGTGCCCCACCATGTTTTCGCTGATGTACACCGGCAGGTGCATCCGGCCGTTGTGCACGGCGATGGTGTGCCCGATCATCTGGGGGACCACCGTGGAGCGACGGGACCAGGTCTTGATGACCTTCTTGTTTCCCGATATGTTCATATCCTCAATTCTAGCCAGGAGCCTCTGTTCAATGAAAGGTCCCTTTTTAGTAGAACGAGCCATCCTCTAACGTCCTCCTCGTCTGTTACTTATCGTAACGGCGACGCACGATCAGCCTGTCGGAGGCCTTGTGTTTGCGCGTACGATATCCCTTAGCCGGCGTACCCCAAGGAGAAACGGGATGCTTGTTGCTCTTGCTCTTTCCCTCGCCGCCGCCCAACGGGTGGTCCACCGGGTTCATCACCATGCCGCGGACGGAGGAACGACGGCCGCTCCAGCGGGTCTTCCCCGCCTTGCCCAGGGAGATGTTTTCATACTCCTCGTTTCCGACCTGCCCCACCGTGGCCATGCACTCCAGGAGGAAGAGGCGGAGCTCGCCGCTCGGCATGCGGAGGTAGGCGTACTTCCCCTCCTTGGCCATGAGCTGCGCGGAGGTCCCCGCGGAGCGGACCAGCTTCGCGCCGTGGCCCGGCTGAAGCTCAAGGTTGTGAACGATGGCGCCCACCGGAATGTCCTTCAGCTTCAGGGCGTTACCCGGCGTGATGTCCGCCTCCGGACCGGCCAGGATCGTGTCCCCCACCTTCAGCCCCTTGGGGAGAAGGATGTAGCGCTTCTCGCCGTCCAAGTAGTGAATCAGGGCGATGCGGGCGTTGCGGTTGGGATCGTACTCGATCGTCGCCACCTTGCCGGGGACGCCGATCTTGTCGCGGCGAAAGTCGATGATGCGGTAGGTGCGCTTGTGACCGCCGCCGATGTGGCGCATCGTGATGCGCCCCGTGTTGTTGCGTCCGCCGTGCTTGCGCAGCTCGCAGGTCAGGGAGCGCTCCGGCTTGTCCGCCGTGATGTCCTCACGCCCCTGAATGGTCATCTGACGGCGGCCAGGGGTATAGGGTTTGAACTGTTTGATTGACATATCGACTTACCCCTTTCTAGATCGAAGCGCCCTCAAAGAACTCGATGCGCTGCCCCTGGGGGAGGGATACGATCGCCTTTTTCCAGGAGCGCGTCCTTCCAATGGAAGCGCCCATGCGCTTGGGCTTGCTCTTGACGTTGATGGTGTTGACGCTCAAGACCTTGACCTTGAAGGCCTCCTCGACCGCGTTACGGATCTGAATCTTGTTCACGTCCCGGCGGACCTCAAAGGTGTACTTGTTGAGCTCCATCAAAGCGCTGCTCTTCTCCGTGATGACGGGGCGAATAATGATATCGTGAGCTGAAAGACTCATCTCGCGTAAACCTCCTCAAGGCGGGCGACGACCTCCGGAGTCACGACCAGCGTCCTGGAGTTCAGAAGATCGTAAACGTTGATGCTCGCAACGTTCAGATACCTGGCTCCGGGGATGTTCCGGACGGAGCGGGCCACGTTCTCGCCGTTGCCGCTATAGATCACGAGGGCCTTCTCGGCGCCGATGGCGCTCATGAAGCCCTTCATCGTCTTCGTTGAGGGGGCCTCCATCTCCATGCCCCGGACCACCAGCATCTGCGCGTCACGGACCTTCACGGAGAGGGCGCTCAATAACGCCAGACGGCGAACCTTCTTGTTCACCTTCTGGCTGTAGTCCCTCATCTTGGGGCCGTGAGCGACGCCGCCGTGGACCCAGAGGGGCGAACGGGTGCTCCCCTGACGGGCGCGGCCCGTGTGCTTCTGGCGCCAGGGCTTCTTGCCGCCGCCGCTGACGTCGCCGCGGGTCTTCACCGCGTGCGTCCCCTGGCGGCAGTTCGCGAGGTGCGCCACCACCACCTGGTGCATAACGGCAACGTTAATCGGCGCGCCGAACACCACCTCGGAGAGCTCCATCTCACCGGCGCTCTGGCCGCTGAAATCAACCACTTTAATCGTTGGCATAATCGGGTTACCTCCTTCCCCTTATCCCTTACTTTTTGTACAGGGCGACCAGGCCATCCTTAGCGCCCGGCACGGCCCCCTTGACAAGGAGGAGGTTGTTCTCCAGATCGACGGCCATCACCGTCAGGTTCTTGACCGTGACCTTGTCGCTTCCCATGTGTCCGGGCATCCTCTTCCCCGGAAACACGCGCCCGGGGTAGGAGATAGCGCCGCTTGAGCCGCCATGGCGGTGCTCCACCGAGGTTCCGTGGCTGAACTGCTGGCCGCCAAAGTGGTATCGCTTCATAACTCCGGCAAACCCCTTGCCCTTGCTGACTCCGCTGACGTCTACCTTCTCGCCCGCCTCAAACAAATCCACCCTGATTTCCTGCCCCACCTCGTAGCCCTCCGCCTTGTCGAGGCGGAACTCGCGAAGCGTCTTTTTGGGCTCGACCTTGTTCTTGTCGAACAGGCCCTTTACGGGTTTGGACAGCTTGTGGGGCTTCACGGCCCCAAAGCCGAGAAGAACGGCAGAGTACCCGTTCTGTTCGGGGGTTCGGACGGCCACGACCGGGCACGGGCCCGCCGCGATGACCGTCACCGCGACAGCCTGTCCCTCAGCGTCGAAAATCTGAGTCATGCCCATCTTCTTCCCCAGGATTCCTATACCCATCGTTTTCTCTCCTTTCAGCCTAAGCGCTTTCCGTCGGCTCCAGCCCCAGGGCTAGAGCTTTATCTGAATGTCCACTCCAGAGGAAAGATTAAGCTGCATCAACGCATCCATGGTCTTCTGCGTCGGTTCAATGATATCGATGAGACGCTTGTGCGTCCTCATCTCAAACTGCTCCCGAGCGTCCTTGTCCTTGTGGGGCGACTTCAGGATCGTCACCCGGCCGATCTCGGTGGGCAGCGGGATGGGGCCAGAAACCCTGGCCCCCGTGCCGGCTGCCGTTTCCGCGATCTGGGCCGCAGACGTGTCGAGAATTCTGTGGTCAAACGCCTTCAAACGAATGCGGATCCTCTTAGCCACTTGAGCGTCCCTCTTCCTGCGATCGCGGCGTTATTCCAGGATTTTGGTGACGACGCCGGCGCCCACCGTGTGGCCGCCCTCGCGCACCGCGAAGCGCAGCCCCTCCTCCATGGCGATGGGCACGATCAAAGACACCTCAAACGTGGCGTTGTCCCCAGGCATCACCATCTCCACACCATCCGGCAACTTGATGTCCCCCGTCACGTCCGTCGTCCGGAAGTAGAACTGCGGCTTGTAACCCGCAAAGAACGGCGTATGGCGCCCGCCCTCCTCCTTCTTCAGAACGTACACCTCGCCCTTGAACTTCGTGTGCGGCGTCACCGTGCCGGGCTTCGCCAACACCTGGCCCCGCTCCACCTGGTCCTTGTCAATGCCACGGAGCAGGATCCCGACGTTGTCTCCCGCCTCCGCGTCGTCCAGGATCTTACGGAACATCTCAAGAGACGTCGCCACCGTCTTCTTCGTGTCACGCGACATACCGACGATCTCCACTTCCTCGCCGGCCTTCACCTTCCCGCGCTCCACGCGACCCGTCACCACCGTACCGCGCCCCGTGATCGTGAACACGTCCTCGATCGGCATCAAAAACGGCTTGTCCGTGTCACGAACCGGGTCCGGAATGTAGCTGTCGCACGCGTCCATCAGGTCCCAGATCGGCTTGCAGATCGGGTCCTCGCGCGTCCCGTTCCCCTTCTCCAGCACCTCGAGGGCAGACCCACGAATGATCGGCGTATCGTCGCCAGGAAACTCGTACTTGTTCAGAAGCTCTCGAATCTCCATCTCCACCAGGTCCAGAAGCTCGGGGTCGTCCACCTGGTCCGTCT
>NZ_DBHLDX010000024.1:0-28690 GCF_057312375.1 Fretibacterium sp. | reverse complement strand
CGTCACGAGGATCCTGATGCCCACACGTTTCAAATCCATGCAGCGTTCCTCCAGCCAATAGGCGAACACAAAACTCGAAAGGGCCTCCGCTTCGCGCTCATAGTATAGCGCATAAGCGCAGCAGGGGCAGGGTTTGCTCGTCTTCTGCCGCACCGGACTGGGGCAAGGCCAAGCCCGGCTTAACCTGCACGGCGACGGGCCGGGTCCCCGATCGAGTCGTCGCAACCTGCAGCTTTGGGAACACTTCTTTTCTGTTCTTAACACCGTTTTTTATGCTATGCTCTTTAAACCGACCGCGTCGGCGGACGGCCGCCGCCGTCCGAAATTCAAACAGGGAGTGATCGTTATGGTTCTTGACTCCAATGACCTTGCCTTCATCCTCTCCAACCTTGGGGGCCTCTTCATGGCCGTCGTCCTCCTCCTCTTTATCCTGTCATTCTCCGTGCGGATCGTCCCGGAGTACCGGCGCCTCGTCCTGTTCCGGCTGGGACGGCTGGTGGGCAGCCGGGGCCCCGGCATCGTCCTGCTCATCCCGCTGCTGGACCGGGCGGTGACGGTGGACCTGCGCATCCTGACGCTGGACGTCCCCGTGCAGGAGGTCATCACGAAGGACAACGTCGCCATCAAGGTGAACGCCGTCGTCTACTTCCGGGTCCTGGACCCGTCGAAGTCTGTGGTGGAGGTGGAGAACTACATCGTCGCCACCAGCCAGCTCGCCCAGACCACCCTCCGCTCCGTCGTGGGGTCCGTCGAGATGGACGAGGTACTCTCCTCCCGTGAGAAGATCAATCAGGAGCTGCAGGAGATCATCGACGAACGCACCGATCCCTGGGGCATCAAGGTCAGCGCGGTGGAGGTGAAGGAGCTCGAGCTGCCGGAGGGCATGAAGCGGGCCATGGCCCGTCAGGCCGAGGCGGAGCGGGAGCGCCGCGCCAAGATCATCGCGGCGGAGGGCGAGCTTCAGGCGGCCACCAAGCTCTCCGAAGCCGCGCGGCAGATGGAGGTTTCCCCCGTGACCCTGCAGTTGCGCTACCTGCAGACCATCCGCGAGATCGCTGGGGAGCGCAACTCCACCACCTTCTTCCCCATCCCCATCGACCTGCTGCGCCCCTTCATCAACCAGGCCTTCGGTCGGGCCCCGGAGGGCCCGGGCAAAGCCTGACGTCGGCCTCCAAAGGGACGAAAAACCGACCAAGCGCCCCCAGCGGGCGCTTTTTTTGTGCCCATAGACTGCGGCTTGACAGTCCAAACGGACCTGAACGCAGGACGCCCGCACCTTAAGGTTAGTTAAAGTCAGCTTTACAATACTCTTTATGTGCGATTCAACGAGCGTTTTGTCCGGCATGCTGCGGAAGAGGGCTTGTCATTTCACAAAATGAAGCCCTTCGTACGAGCATTGCCTCACCGAACTTGAGCCGGACAACGATGTTGGTGCGAAGATAATACCCAATCGCGTTTTATATGGATTGCTCCACCTTCGGGACAGCCCCCCTTCCAAGGAGTCAAAAACACTAAGCATTTCCCTTAACGTGAATTGGTATCAGCTTCGGAACCGTCACTTTAAACCTTCGCGTTATATAAAATTTGCAAAACGAAATTCCTTGTGTGCAGGAATGAAAACATTCCATAAGATTCTGAAAATATCTTGGTGCATGGGCACTCATTTCTACTTGGGAGTGGTGCCTGTTATAATTAACTCTCAGTGCTATTTTAGGACTGCATAACATGTCTTCCCCGAGTCGTCTTTATTTCCTATTGTTCTTTAGTGTTTCACGTGAAACAAGGCGAAAAACTAGCAACCCTAGCAAAATGACTTAGAGGCTAGCTCTAACTAAGTAAATCTCTTGAATCGCAAATTATTACGATCAAGCTGAGCCAAGCAAAAGACAAACTCCAGATTTTTGGCCCCAGGATCGGAGAGCGTCCTGATGGAGCTGGAAGTTGTTGCCCCTGAAAAACAACCCCTTCGCCTCGTAACGCGCATCACCTACTCACGGAGGGGAGATGAATCACGCAAGCTTTCCTCAGCGCTCTCATAACCCATCGTCAGCTAACTTCTACAACTTTGATCAACTCGATCGTCCTATTGCAAATTTATCCCTATCATGACAGTTAAAATAGATACTTGTGGAAACGACAAGCTTAACCACAGCGTCATAAAAAGCTGTCCCGAAACACGTCGCAACCAATGTGGTTCCCGGCCCGTCAGAGGAGCCCTCTGTAGAGTGTCCCCACAAAAATACCTAATGCGGATCGTCATCGTCATTTTACACATTACCATCCAAACACCCTTTTATTCTTCGATTCGTCTGAACTCGTAACAAAGAACACTAAAATCGACAACCTTGCGAATGTCCACCTCATGAGAGCAAGATATGCTAAAATTTTTCGCTCATTGACGACGTGTGTACGCCATCCTCAAACGCGGATGGCTAAATCTCTTCAAGACAAGCTAGGCATCTTGGCAAATTTCGGCAAATTACGCTAACCGCAGCTTTGTTTCTTCCCCAAAAATTTTGTAATTATCACTGAAAACTCAAGATGAATGGCGATATTCTCATTTCAGTTTCATATCGAACATCTAGCACGTTGTTTCGTTCCTCCTGCTCGCCGTATCACTATGTACAGTTTGGCTTTTGTTGAGGCTTACAAAAGCCGTTTTTGTCTACGAATCGTTTAGAAAGATATTCAAGCCAAAACATCCTATTAAAACCCCAACGTCCCGTTCATTCATCAATATCCAATTCATAGTTTTCGACAGTTTAATCAAAAATTACCTCCTTGGTGCTTGTCAGCATCCTCAGGGTTTCGCTAAAGAAGATAAATCACCAGACTTCCTTAAATTTAATTTGCTGTGAAATTATGCTTCTAGCATTCCATGATCTGCTGCTAGTTGGCTCTCTGCTTAGGCTGGCTTGATGATTCCACAGTTATAGAGGATTTAAGGGGTCCATCTTCTCATCGTTTCAGGAGAAGAAACTCGAAGGGAAATGTGCATAACTTATGTGGATATGTGATTAACTTTGTGGATGACTTGGACCCAACGGGCCCATAAGGCACCCTGATGGAGCCCTGCAACAAAAGGCCTGCAGCGCACTCCTATGTTCTATAGGGAAATGGGGGCAATTCCTCATTAAAAATTATTATTTATTAATGTTATAACAATAAATATATTATATATCGACTAGTTTAGCGTATAAAGAGATTAACTTTTACTGCTCTTTATTGGAGAGAAGAAGCACTGCCTCGGAAGCCAAAGCGTGTGACAGGAGGCAAGGGCATCAGAGCTACGTATTTATACTTAAATCAATTTAAAATCCTCTAAAGTCTTGCGACATGGTCCTTTAAATTCAAAATAGGCCTTGCATATTTCGTAAAGGCTGATAAAATGCAGGAAAATCTTTGTTTGGAGGCGTAAGCAATGACCAAAGCGGAACTTATTGATGCGATTGCGGAGAAGCTGCTTCTGAAGAAGAAGGACGTCGTCCCCGTCGTGGAGGAAGTGTTTGCTTCCATCGAGGGCGCCCTTGCCAGAGGCGAGAAGTGCACCTTCGTGGGATTCGGCGTCTTCGAAGTGAAGGAGCGCGCGGCGCGCGAGGGCCGCAACCCCCAGGACCCCACCAAGGTCGTGAAGATCCCCGCCAAGAAGGTGCCCGTCTTCCGCCCCGGCAAGGATCTCAAGGAGAAAGTTCTGGCCATCAAGGGCAAGAAAAAGGCAAAGTAGTCCCTGCAACCTGCAAAACGAGAAAAAGGCGGCCGTCCGAGCCGCTTTTTTCTTACTCTTTCGGACGCTCAACCGCCCGCACCGTCAGGGCACGCCGTGCCCGCCCTAAGGAAGGAAAAAACACAATGCTTCAATTCAAGCCCATAGCCTGGGAGGACAAGGAAAGCTACACCTCCTGTTTTGAACGGTGCCCCGTTCACTACGCGGAGTACTCATTTTTTGGCCTGTGGGGGTGGCTGGCAAGCGTCCCCATCGACCTGGCCCTCGATGAAACCGTGTACTGGCTGCGCTCCAGAGGACCGAAGCCTGGAATCTGCGGACCCGTCGGGGACTGGAGCCAGCTCGACTGGCGCCGCACCCTGGAGCACTTCGCCTCGGAGGAGGTCCTCTTCGACGTTCCGGAGGGGGCCGTACAGCTCATCCCGGAGGACCTCAAGGGGACCCTTGAGGTCGAGGAGGACCGGGACCAGTGGGAATACGTCTACTCCGTGCCGGAGCTCATCGAGCTCAAGGGGAAGAAGTACGCCCACAAGCGCAACCGCGTCCGGGCCTTTTCATCGAGCTACGAGTGGGACTACTTCCCCATGCTCCCGGAGGACTTTCCCGCCGTCATGGAGTTTCAGGAGCGGTGGCGCGCACACCGCGACAGCACCATGACGGAGGACGAAACGGTTTCGCTCTACGACGAGGACCTCGCCATCCGCGCCGCCCTGGAGCGCTGGGACGACTTTCCCTTCCTAGGAGGCATCCTGAAGGTGGACGACGAGATCGTCGCCTACACCATCGCGGAGGAGCTCGACAGCCGGACCCTCGACATCCGCTTCGAGAAGGCCTTCGGCGAGTATGCTGGAAGCTACCAGGCCATCAATCAGCTCTTCCTCAAGAACCAGGGCGCCGGATACGACTGGGTCAACCGGGAGGAGGACATGGGCGAGGAGGGGCTCCGCGCCGCCAAGTTGTCCTACGGCCCGACGGACATGCTGAAGAAGTACAGCGTGCGTATCAAATAAGCGCCCTACTGAAGTCCGCTAAAGCTTCTCCAGGTCGTGAACGGCGGCCACGTCGATCTTGTGGTCCGCAGCGAGCGACTCCACCGTTTCCAGCGCCTCGCAGGGAAACTCGCAGGCCAGCCCGCAGCTGGAGGACAGCTTGCGCGGTACGGGGGCGATGCGCGCCGATATCCCCGCGCCACGGCAGGTCCGTTCGAACATCAGCGCCATGCTGGTCGTCTTAAAGGTTGCGATGCAGCTCAATCCTAACCCACTCCTTCCCGAAGGTGTCCTTGCTGCCACGACCCCAATTATAAAACGAAAAGGGCCCGGCCGACCCAGCGAAGTTTCCGAAAGGACGTGGACGGGTATAATGTAAGGATACGTTTGTCGTGACGAAGCGACGAAAAGGGGAGGGAGCGGAGTTGTTCTACCTGGTGCTGGGGATCTTCGTGGCCGTTGCATTCGGCGCGCTGCTCAAAAAGCAGCAGACGCGCCAGCACCCGCAGCCCCCTCAGGAGGCTGCCCCGCAGGAAGGAGTCCAGGCCGCGCCCCCCGAAGCGCCCCAGGAGGATCGGCTTGAGATCGGTGCGCCCGAAGTCAAGGCCCCAGAGGCTCCGGCGGAGGAGGTCACGCCTCAACCCGAGGCCATTCCGGCGCCGCAAGAGGGCCGCAGCATCGCCATCCTTCAGGAGGAGGTCGTCCCCTGCGATACAGTCCTGGCCGCAAAGCCCATCAGCTCCCCCAATGCGGTGGGGAGCGCCACCTACTCGGCCGCTGCGCCCGCAACCCTCGGCGAGGACTCCCCCTACGCCTACGGCTCCTCGGCAGAACCTCCGAAGAAGGCGAAGCCCTCTGCCTCGCTCCTGCGCTGGTGCGGCCGTACGGGCTCGCTGCAGGTGGGGGACCTCGTCATCCTTGGGCCGGTGACCTACTGGTCCGACGGCCCCAGCTCCGTCAAGGACCCCTGCTGCATCGACGTCGTCCTGCCAGTGGAGTACCCTCAGGAGGGTGCTTCCCTCCCCGCCGACGGTGCCGCCTCCTACGCCGAGATGACGCCCCTCCAGCGGGGCGTCTACCTGACGTGGCTCGCGGGCGGACGCATTCAGCCCCCCCTTCACCTCTGCTACCCCTCCCTGTGGCTGTACGGCCTGGAGCGGCGCGTCATCGCGGACCGGCTGGACATGGGCCTGTGCCTTGCGGAGGCCTTTCGCCTGCTGCCCCTGATCCGCTGGGACGCCGTGCTGACGAGCCTCATCCACTTCATCACCTGGCTGGCCGCCAAGATCTGGCTGTCGGAGGACGAGCTCCTGAGCTTCTGCAAGAAACTCCTCGTCGTGCCGGGCGAGCTCTTAATCATGCTGCTGGGGTCCTACGCCAACTCAAAACTCCCTCTGCCCTCCGCGGTGGCCTTCACCCTGATTCGCACGTCGGAGAGGCTTCGGACCGCCGCCCTGGGCGAAAGGGCACCGCAGGTCGCCCACTCCGACGAACTTCTTCAGAAGTTCACGCCGCTCTACAAGGAAGCCACGAACGGCGGGCTGATCCTCCCGAAGCCCAAGACCTCCCTGACCCTCGCCTACACTCCCACGAACCCCTCCCTGGACGCGAAGAAGGAGGCCTCAAACGGCGTGGTGGAGCTGCCCAACTTCTTCGAGGACCTCGGCGTCTTCGACCCCCTCGTCGCCGTGTGGCGGGACTTCGTCGCCGACCTGACGCCCCGACAGCCCAAGACCGCGGCGGAGAGCCTGGAGGGACGGCCCGACTTCGAGGGATTCGTCGAGGCCCTGAGGCAGGGTGGCGACGACGGCCCCCTGACCTCCACCCTGGGCGCGCTGGGCGCGTTGATGGGCCTGGACTGCTCGACGGATAAGGTTCACGGGGGCGACCGAAAGAACATGGTGGAAACGGCTCAGGTGGAGGGCTATCAGATCCTGCCCAACCTGGGGCTGCCCGGTTGGGACTACGGATGGGAGGACCCGATCCTCCTCCTCCCTCTGGAGCTTGGGGCCAGGCTCTCACAGGATTACCTCGCGGCCTCCTTCCTGCTGGACCTCCTCTGCGCCCTGATGGAGGTCCGGATCCGGAAGCTCTTCGAACCACTGCGGCAGCGCCTGAACCACTACTTCTCCCTCTCCACGGAGGACAACGTCCGGCTGGAGGCCCAGGGGCTCCTGGACGTCCCCGCCCACCACCCCGTCGAGCGCTATGGAGAGCTGGTCCAGTTCTGGCTTCAGGGGGAGGACCTGGCCGACCTGCGCAACTTCCTGTTCGACTTCCTGAGCTTCCTTCCCCAAACCCAGGCGGAGGAGCAGGCCCTGCGGGAGAGGGTCTGTGGCGTCCTGAACGTTTCCTCTGCCACCCCACCGCCCTACGAGGAGCGCGCGCCGCTGGAACGGGGCGAGGCCCTACTCAAGACCCTGTCGCCGCTCTTCAGAAACTCGTAGCCGATTGTACGGCATAAAACCCGCCGCCCCTTCGGGCGGCTCTGAGTGATTCAGGAGGGATCCCTGTGTTCGACTATGTGATCATTGCAGACGACTACACCGGCGCCGTAGAGATCGCGGCAAAGTTCATGAACGGCGGGTACAACGCCGCGGTGACGCTGGACCCCGGCTCCATGGGCGCCCTGCGCAAGTACTCCGCCGTGGCCCTGGACATGGAAACGTTCTTCCTGTCCCCGGAACGCGCCGCCCAGAGGGTTGAGAACGTAGCCCGCGACCTTTTGCCCTGGAAGGAGAGCGCGGCCTTCTTCAAGCGCATCGAGCCGGGCCTTCGGGGCAACGTGGGCCCTGAGCTCCGCGCCGCCGCCGACACGCTGAAGTTCGACTGCATCGTCGTGGCCTCCGCCTTCTCCAGGAGCCGCAAGGCCGTGGAGGAGGGCACCCTGCACCTGGACCGGCAGGAGCCCATGTCCCCCCAGACGGCCACCACCGCCCACCCGGCGAGCTCCGCCGCCGTGGCGAAACTCCTGCGGGAGTCCGGGATGGACCCCAGGGAGGTTTCACGGGAGGATATCCGTACCCAGAGGACGGCAGAGGTCGTGGCTCAAAACGGCTGCTACTGCTTCGACGCCGAGAACGACGAGGACCTGCGCCTCATCGTCAGCGGCGTCCTGAAGGCCCGTTCCGTCAAGGACGTCCTGTGGGTCGGGTCCATCGGCCTGGCCAACGCTCTGGCCACCGCTCCAAAGTCCTTCGTCTTCGTCGTGGGGACGGCCCACCCCAGAAGCCTCCGCCAGGCGCGCCAGCTGGTCGATCAGGGCTACGTCAAGACCATCCCCGTCAGCATCGCGGGCCTGAACGGCGACCTGGCGGAAGCGATGCTCCCCCTCACCGCAGAGCTGGCGGACCCGCTCCTGCGCTGTGGGCAGTCCATCCTGCTGGTGGCGCAGGACGAGGAGGGACGCTTTATCCGCGGCCACTACCCCAACGAGGACGTGGCGGGGTTCCTGGACCTGATGGCGAACACCACCCGCGAGATCATGGGCCATGCGAGGATCGGCGGGCTCTGCGTGGCGGGAGGGGACTGCGCCGCCCGCATCGCCCAGCGTGCCCGGGCGGAGAACGTGGCCCTGGAGCGGGAAATCCAGGAGGGGATCACCCTCACGACGCTGGTGGGCGGCCCCTTTGACGGCCTCCCCCTCATCACCAAGAGTGGCTCCCTGGGCGGCGAGAGCGCCCTGGTCCACTGCATGGAGTTCTTCATTCACCGCAGCGAGGGCAGGAGCGGGCTCCCCTGGATGTAGTGATTTTTTAACCGGACTTCTTCAGCGCTTCAGGGTCGGGGAAAGCGCCGGGCGAAGAAGGCCCTGAGGTGGGCCAGGGCCTGGGCGGTTTCCGGCGTCAGGGACGGAGGGCACTGGCTGCGGAAGCGCCGGACCTCCGCCTCCGGCGGCTCGATGGCCGGAGCGCGCCTTCCGGGCCTTTGGCCCGAAACGGCGGGCTTCATGGGCGGCGCTCCCAACGTGACCTTCACCTCGTCAACGTCCAGGTCCCAGCGCTCCTTGAGGGCGCGCCGGACGTTCCCCTTCATCTGGTTCAGCTGCTGCGCCGCGTGGGGCGTCTTCGCCGCCACGAAGAGCACCCCCGCCACCAAATCGTAGGGCGCGGAATTCCGCGCCCTCGCGGCCCCCACCACGAGGGACCAGCACCGCACCATCTCCCTCAGCCGTTCGGCTCGGACGTTCCGCGGGACGAGCCGTCCCAAAAGGTCCTTCACGGACACCATGCGGTCCAGCCTGGGCCGCCCCGCCGTCACCCGCTCCTCCGGCGCAGCCGTCCGACGCTCGGCGACCGCGTCCCTCATCCTCCGCTCCTCCGACCCCGCTGCCGAAGGACCACCGAGAGCAGTTGCACGTCCGCCGGGGTGACGCCCGACAGGCGAAGGGCCTGGCCCAGGGACTGGGGCCGCCAGCGAGAGAGCTTTTGACGGCCCTCGGCGCTCAACCCCGTCACCGCGCCGTAATCCAGGTCCTGCGGGATCGGGACGCCGTCCATGGCAGCCGTGCGCTGGGCCGTGCGGGCCTCCTTCTCAAGGTAGCCGGCATAACGCAGCGCCGTTTCGACGCAGTGTGCCTCCTCCTCGTCGAGAGAACGCTCCGGGGGCGACAGCCTCGAAACCAAGTCGTAGGTCACCCCCGGACGCCGCAGGAGGTCCGCCCCGGACAGGGGCTCCGCCGGGGGTTCCACCCCCGCCTCGCCAAAGAGCGCAGCCCACTCCTCCGAAGGGGTCAGGCGTGTCGCCTTCAGCCGTTCCGCCTCGCCGTCTTCCCGTGCCCACCGCTTTGCGAGGGCGTCCCACCGCGCGTCGTCGATCAACCCCACCCGCCGCCCCAAATGGCTCAGACGGCGTCCCGCGTTGTCCCACCGCATCAGGAGCCGGTACTCACAGCGGCTGGTCAGCATCCTGTACGGCTCCTCCGTGCCCTTCGTCGTGAGGTCGTCCACCAACACGCCGAGGTAGCCGTCAGACCGCCCCAGGACCAGCGGTGCCTCTCCCTTCACCTGAAGGGCGGCATTGACGCCCGCCAGAAGCCCCTGAGCCGCCGCCTCCTCGTAGCCTGAGGTGCCGTTCACCTGCCCCGCGGTGAAGAGGCCCGAAACCTCCCGATTCTCCATAGAAGGTGACATTTGGTCAGGGCTTAGATACGCATATTCGATGGCGTATCCGGGCCGCAGGATCTTGGCGTCGGCACAGCCGGGCAGGGAATGGACCAGCTCCACCTGCACGTCGTAGGGCAGGCTGGTGGAGAAGTTCTGAATGTAGACCTCTCCCGTTTCAAGGGAAACGGGCTCAAAGACGATGGGGTGCGTCCTGCGGTCCGGGAAGCGCAGGAACTTGTCCTCGATCGAAGGGCAATACCGGGGCCCGTTGGACCTCAGCCCTCCGGCGACGAGGGGGGAACGCCCGATGTTCGCCCTAAGGACCTCATAGGTTCGCTCCGTGGTCCGGGAGAGCCAGCAGGCGTAGTCCGACCGGTGGAGGCGCTTTTCCCCCCACAGGTCGAAGCAGAGGGGCTCCTCGGCCGACCTCTGGGGGACGGCGACGCTGAGGTCGATCGTAGCCAGGTTCAGGCGCGGCGTGGTGTCCGTCCTCATGCGTCCCATCCTGAGGCCCAGGGACGCGAGTGACTTCAGCAGGCCCTCCGCAGGCATCTGGCCCATGGGGCCGGAGGGGAAGGAGCGAGCCCCCACGAAAACGCGCCCTCCCAGGTAGACGCCGCCGCAGAGGACCACCGTCCGGGCATCGTAGCGCACGCCGTACCGCGTCAGGACGCCCGTCGCGCGCCTCCCCTTCCCGTCCGGCCGGGTCAGAAGCTCCACGGCCTCGTCCTGAATCACGTCCAAATTGGCCTGAGACAGGAGCTGCCTGCGGTAGTGCAGCCCGTAAAGCGCCGGGTCGCACTGGGCCCGGAGAGCCCGAACGGCCGGACCCTTGGAGGTGTTCAGCCAGCGGACCATCAGCGTCGAGGCGTCCGCGGCCCTCGCCTGCTCCCCGCCCAGGGCGCTGACTTCCCGCGTCAGGTGGCCCTTTGCCGGGCCTCCGATCGAGGGGTTGCAGGGCATCATCGCCGTGTTGTCGAGGTTCAGGTTCAGCATCAGCGTGCGGCAGCCCATGCGCGCAGCGGCCAGCGCCGCCTCGCAGCCGGCGTGCCCTCCGCCGACGACCACCACGTCATATCGTTCCTGAAACAAGGGATCGACCTCCAGGGGAATCCGCCTTGACGCTCATCGAAACAGGGCGCAGACGTTCTTGTCCAGATCGGGAAAGGGGTCCTCCACGCCGGTGAGGAAGACCTGCCAGCCGGTCCCGGCCAGGGCGGTCCCCGCTGCCGCCCGCCCCTCCGCGTCCAGCTCCGCTGCCAGGTCGTCGAAGAGCAACACCGGCTTGCGGCCGATCCGGGCCTCCACAAGCCTTCCGGCGGCCAGGATCAGGGCGAGGACCAAGCGTCGCTTCTGCCCTCGACTGAGGGACTCTGACGCCGGACGGCCCAGGGCCGTGACCTCCAGGTCGTCGCGTCCGGGACCCACCAGGGGGCGCATGGCCCGAGCCTCCTGCTCCTCGTGCTCCGCCAGCGCCGTCAGGAGGTACTCCTCCCCGCTCCCGGTCAGGGCGGGCCTCAGGGCGATGGAGAAGGGCGGCGCCGAAGCGTCCGTCCCATCCAGCGCGAGGGACAGGCGCACACACACCCGGCGTCGGGCCTCCAGGATCCAGCCCCCCATACGGGCAAAGGGCAGAGTGGTAGCCCGAGGCGAGCGTCCCTGGCGCAGGAGGGCCGTCCTCCGTCGGGCCACCTGCCGAAACTCCGCCAGGCGCCGCGCGTAAGGGGGCAGGCACAGTGCGGAGAGCCGATCCAAAAAGAGGCGGCGCACGGCGGGAGGGCCGTCAATCAGGTCGATGTCGGTGGGTAGAAAGACGATGGAGGGGACCAAAAGGCGGACCTCCGTGCAGCTCGCCTGTTTGCCGTCCGCTCTGAGGGTCAGACGCGTCGATATCTTCGCCTGAAGCTCGTGCCCGCTCTCCCCTGCCGCCCGCGCAGCCAGCAGGGCCCGCCCCTCGCGGGAGCCCCAGGCCACGACCCTGCCGATGCGGCCCCCGAACGGCCCCCAGCCGGAGAGGAGGTTCAGGCCCTCCAGGAGGTTCGTCTTCCCGGACCCGTTGGGCCCACAGATGAGGTTGAGCCCCGGCCCCCACTCAAACCGCGCGGACGGAAAGCTGCGGAAGTCCCTTAGGGCGCAGGCCTCAAACCGCATGGCTCCGCCGGTGCAGGTTGACGGTCACGCCTGCTGATCCCGCTCCATTGCCGCGTCCTCCTCCGTGCCCTCCAGGAGGTCCTGAGGGGCGATGCGCGCCGGCATGAGCATGTAGAGAAAGCTGTCCGAGTCCTCCTGAAGGACGCGGGTCTGGCCCTCCTCGCCGTTGAACTCCACCGTCACTTCGCCGCCCCTCAGAGCTCGAACGCCGTCCTGGAGGTAAGTCAGGTTGAAGCCCACCCGCAGAGGGTCCCCGTCAATGGAGGCACTCAACACCTCAAAGGCCGTTCCGAAGTCCGGCGCCTTCGCGGTCATCTCAAGCTCTCCGCCTGGGGAGAGCCGGAGCACCACGAGGTGGGCCGGGGTGTTGCGGGCGATGATGTCCAGCCGCTCCAGGGCCGGGAGGATCTCGTCCTTGCGGACCCGAAGGGTCGTGAGGACGTCGGAGGTCAGGATCCGCTCGTAGTTTGGGAAGGCGGACTCCACGCACCGGATGGAGAACTCCACCCCTTCGAGCTGAAACCAGGCTGTCGAGCCGTCGTTCAGGATTTGGACGTGTGACTCCGGGTCCCCCAGGCCGGTGAGCCGGTTCAGCTCCTTCAGGGCGGGGATGGGCAGCATCATCTCCCGCTCGGCCTTGGACTTGCAGGGACACTTCGAGATGGAGAGCCGTTTGCTGTCCGTGGAAACGACGCTCATCAGGTTCTCCTGGACCTTCACGAGGCAGGTCCCAAGGTACTTCGGGAAGTCCACCGGCGTGGAGCTGGCCACGGAGCCCTCGTTAATCGCCTGCATCAGGTCTGCGGCCAGGACGTCGGCGAGCGCCAAGGCGCTGTCGCTGCGCGGGATGTTGGGGAACTCCGAAACGGGAAAGGTCGAAAAGCGCATCTTGTTTCGCCCGGCCGTAAGCGTTCCGCGCTCCTGAACGACTTCCAGGGTGGCGGTGTCCGACTGAATTTTCTTCAGAAAGTCCCCAAAGAGGCGGACGGGGAGGACGGCGGAGCCGGCCTCGACGGTCTGGACCCCCGAAGCGGTACACCGGATGGCGGTCTTGAAGTCGGTCGCCTCAAGGGTGACGGCATCTCCTGCGTTGACCAGGATGCCGCTGACGGCGTTCATGGCGCTTTTGGCGTTGCTGGAGTGTTCGGCCATCTGCCAGGCTTTGAGGAATTCCGTTCGGTTGATTTCCAGTTTCATTCCAGGTCCTCCTTTTTTGGGTCTTTTTTGTTGGAGTTTTTTTACGTTTGGCGTTTGCTGGTTGTGTATTGGTTTGAGGTTTCTTTTGTTTTTTTATTTTTTAGTAACAGTAATAGTAATAACCTCGAACAAGTCTGTGGATAAGTTGACGCGATGCCGTCGATTTCGGTTGTTGTGTCGTGTGGATTTTTCGTGGGAGTCCTGTGGATAACCTGTGGGCGGCGTGGGCGAATCCCGTGGCCCACAATTTGTTTTGTGGACAACACTTGGATATCCACAACTCGTTCACAGCCTGTTCTTGAGGTTATCCACCGTCCGACGCACCTCCTGGTCCGTCTTGACGAGTTCGCCGATCTTCTTCCGTGCGTGGATGACCGTGGTGTGGTCCTTCTTGCGGAAGGCGTGGGCGATCCGAAGAAGGCTCGTCTCCGTCATCTCGCAGCAGAGGAACATGGCGATTTGTCGGGCCATGGCCAGCTCCGCCGTCCGCTTGGAGCTGGTCAGCTCCTCAGGGCTCATGCTGAAGTACTCCGCCACGACGCTCTGGATGTCCTCCACCGTCACCGGCGCCTTGACGTCCATGCGCAGGACGTCCTTCAGCCACTCGGAGCTGCGCTCGATGGTGACGGGCTCGCCGTAGAGCTCCGAGGACATGATGACGCGGTTCAGCGCGCCCTCCAGGTCCCGAATGTTGCTGGGGATGTGTTGAGCCAGGAAGTGGACGACCTCGTCCGGCAGGTCGCAGCCCCGCAGCATGGCTTTCTTCTGCAGGATCGCAATGCGCGTTTCCAAGTCCGGGGGCTGGATGTCCGCCACCATCCCCCAGTTGAAGCGACTGATCAGTCGGTCCTCGATGTTCTGAAGCTCGGAGGGCTGCCGATCCGAGCAGATGACGACCTGGCTGTTGCCCTCGTAGAGCGTGTTGAAGGTGTGAAAGAACTCCTCCTGGCTCCGCTCCCGGTTGCCCAGGAACTGAATGTCGTCGATCAGAAGGATGTCCACGTTGCGGTAACGATCCTTGAACTGGTCCGTCTTCGAGTCCCGGATGGACTGGATGAACTCGTTCAGGAACTTCTCCGCGCTGATGTAGAGGGCTCGAAGGTCCGGCGACCGTTTCAGGGCGTAGTGGCAGATGGCGTGCATCAGGTGCGTCTTGCCGAGCCCCACCCCGCCCCAGATAAACAGAGGGTTGAAGCGCTCCTTCACGGGGGCCTCCGTGGAAACCAGGCTCTCCGCGACGGCCAGGCTCGAGGCCTGCGCCAGGCGGTTCGATTTGCCCACCACGAAGCTCTCGAAGGTGTAGTTCGGGTTCAGGTTGATTCGCGCCACGGGGGCGCTGTGCCCTGGCCTTTCCTGCTGATCCTGCCGTGCCAGTTCCGCCCTGGCCTCCTCCGGCTGCACGCTGGCCTGGAGCCGGAGGCCCCTCACCCCCATCCCCTCCGCTGCCTCGTTGAGACGGGCCAGAAACTTCTTCGCGATCTGCTCCTTGATGAAGGGGTTCGCCGTGTCCACCACCAGCGTTCCCTCCTCGATGGAAATGGGTACACAGGTGCTGAACCACAGCGGGACGGCCTCCTCCGGGAGGTCCGCCCGCGCCAGGATCCCCTGCCACAGGTCCATCAGATTTCGTTCGTCCTTTTGCTGCAATCCCTTTCACCCCTGTACCTTGAAGCCTGTCCCCTGCCGCCTGGTCACAGGCGGGGGACCACCGTGATGGGGATGTGGACGAGCGCCGACCCCGTCCCTCCCGTGAGATCGCAGGGTTGTCCACATCGACGGCCCTCTGTAAGGCGTTTCTCAAGCCAATTTGAGTTAATTATACACTTATCCACAGGGAAATGACGCAAAACCTGTGGATAACTCGCCGTTTCCGACCCGCTTTCAGAGCGCGATGGGGATAAACGAAGGTAAAATGAACGAGTTCATTCGTCGCGGATGCTTCACGGCGGAGTTAATGATATCATGAACGATGTGGACGGACGGCGGGCAAGGAACGCCGTCTGCCCAGGAGGTCCTGTCCAGGACCTCCTGTCGGGGTGCCGTCCGCCCTCTTCCGCCGCAGGTGGCCTGATCGAGGAAGGGGACGGGGGAAGTCTGCGGGAGCTCAAGGAGGTCTTTTCTAAAATGTCGATCTATCTGAACAACGCCGCTACCACCTGGCCGAAACCCGCCCCCGTCGGCGAAGCCATGGCCGCCTTCCTTGCCCGCGGCGGGGCGAACCTGGCCCGGGGCACGTCCTCCGCCCGGGACATGGAAACGCTGAACTCCGTGCTGGACTGCCGCATTCGGGTCGCCTCCCTGCTGGGCGGCTGGGAGGATGCGGACCCCCGGTACGTCACCTTCTGCGCCAACGTGACCGAGGCACTGAACTTCGTCCTGCGGGGCTTCCTGCGGCCGGGGATGAAGGTCGTCGCTTCCTCCATGGAGCACAACGCCGTCATGCGGCCTCTCAGGGCTCTTGAAGAGCGGGGCGTCCTGCTGACGCTCCTGCCCTCGGACCGCGAGGGGCGGCTGGACCCGGAGGACCTGCGGCGGCTCCTGAGGTTTGAACGGTTCGACCTGATGGTGATGGCCCACGCCAGCAACGTCTGCGGAACGATTCAGCCCCTGGATGAGGTGGCGGCGATCTGCCGTGAGGCGGAGCTGCCGCTGGTGTTGGACACGGCCCAGACGGCGGGGGTACTGCCCCTGGACGCGGCGAAGCTGGGGCTCGCCGCGCTGTGCTTCACGGGGCACAAGGGGCTGATGGGCCCCCAGGGCGTCGGCGGCGTGGTGTGGAGGCCGGACTTCGCCCGGAGGGTGGAGCCCATCGTCACGGGGGGGACGGGGAGCTACTCGCACCTGGAAACTCAGCCGGAGGAGCTGCCGGACCGCTTCGAGTCCGGGACCCCCAACCTGCCCGGCATCGCGGGGCTCCACGCCGCGCTGGGGTGGCTGGAGGCGGAGGGCGTCCAGGCCGTCGAGGCCCGCGAGCGGGAGCTGGGGCGGCGCTTCCTGGAGCGCCTCTCGAAGCAGGAGGGCGTCCTGCTCAGCGGAAAGCAGGGCATGGAGGGGCGGCTTCCCGTCTTCTCGATCAACGTCCGGGGGTTGGACAACGGAGTCCTGGCGGATGAGCTGTCCCGCATGGGGTTTGAAACCCGTCCGGGACTGCACTGCGCGCCGGAGGCCCACCGGTCCCTCGGCACGTTCCCCCAGGGGAGCCTTCGGGTTTCGCCGGGGTACTTCAACGCGCCTCAGGACGTCGACGACTTCTTCAGCGCGCTGTCGGAGGCGGTGAAGGCGCTTGGAGGGATCAAGGCACATGTACCTGCGTGAGCTGACGGTCCTGCCGTCCGACGCCTCCTGCCACGGGCGACTGAAGCTCCACAGCCTGCTGGACTACCTGCAGGACACGGCGAGCCTGGCGGTGAGGGAGCTGGAGGGGACCTCCTCGGAGCTCCTGGCGCGGGGCTACGCCTGGGTGCTGCTGCGCTACGAGGTGGAGGTTCTGGCGCCGCTTCCGGCCCTGGACGAGCGCTTCGTGGTGGGGACCTTTCACGACGTGGAGCACGGCTACAACACCCTCCGGGTCTTCAACGTGGACCGGCCGGACGGGACGCCTCTGGCCTGGGCCAAGACCTCCTGGCTCCTGCTGGACCTGGCGTCGGGGCGACCCGTGCGCCCGAAGGCTCACCTGCCCAGGATCGACGAGCGCTACACGGGCCCCATCGACCCGGACTTTCCGGACATCCCGACCCCCGACTCGGACGCGCCCTGCACCGAAGTCCTTTGGCCCGTCCGCTTTCACGACCTGGACGTCAACGCCCACGTGAACAACGCGGCCTACTTCGAGTGGATATTCGAGGCCACGCCCATCGACTTGATGGAGTTCGAGCCCAGGGGGATATCGGCCTCCTTCCGGTCCGGGATCCGCTGGGGCGGCCGTCCCCGCATCCACATCGCGCCCCTGCCGGAGCGGGGAAGCGTGCGGTCCTTCGTCTACCGCATCACGGACGACGAGCGTCCGGGCGAGAAGCCCATGACCCTGTTCTCCTGCAGCTGGGAGCCCTGTCGGTCATGAACATCGTCATCGTTGGAGCGGGCGAGGTGGGGCGCAGCATCGCGGCCACCCTGTCCGCGGACGGACACAACGTCAACCTGGTGGAGCAGGACGTGGAGAAGGCCAAGCGCGCGGAGGACGAGCTGGACGTGCGCGTCATTCGGGGCAACGGGGCCAGGCCCCAGGTGCTCTGGGACGCGGGCGTGCGGGAGGAGGACTGCGCCGCGGACATCCTGGTGGCCTGCACGGACCGGGACGAGGTGAACATGCTGTCCTGTTGGATTGCCCACAGTGCCGGGGTCCGGAACGTCATCGCCAGGGCACGGGGGCTTGAGTTCACGGACTCCCCCACCTGGGGGCAGAAGCTCGGCATCGACATGATGATCTCGCCCGAACGGTCCGTGGCGCGGGAGATCCTGGAGCTCCTGACGGTGAGCTCCGCCACCCGCACGGCGGAGCTTCTGAACGGACAGGCGGCCATCTACGCCTTTCGCGTCGCCGAGGACTCCCCGCTGGCGGGAAAGTCCCTGAAGGACATCCGCATCGCCTACAAAGACCTCGTCGCTATCGTGGTGTGCGTGGAGCGCCCCGACGGGGAGAGCTTCGTCCCCGACGGTGACACGGTGCTGGCCGCTCAGGACCTGTGCTACGTGGTTTCTTACAAGGAAACGGTCTACATGCTGGAGGAGCTCTTTCAGCGAAAGAACTCCCGGCCCCTGCGCCGGGTCTTCATCGTCGGGGGCGGAAAGATCGGGTGCCAACTGATCCAGAGGATTCACGAGGCGTACCGGCACGCGGAGATCCGTATCCTGGACGTCAACGAGGAGCGCTGCAGGAGGCTGTCCGACGAGCTGGGGGACAAGAACACCCTATTCCTCCACGAGGACGGCATCCAGAGGGAGGTCTTGCAGGAGGAGGGCATCGAGGAGGCGGACGGGTACGTCTGCGTCACGGACTCCGACGAAGTGAACCTGGTCTACGCCGCCATGGCGAAGGCCATGGGCGTCCGCAAGAGCATCGCGGTGGTGCGCCGCCACCTCTACCGCGACATGCCGAAGTACATGCCCGTCGACGCCGTGGTGGACCTGAACGAGGCGCTGTCCTCCACGATCCTTCGTACGATTCGCTACCCCGGCCACGCCCGGGCCCTCTCCATCATCGAGAAGATCGACGCGGAGATGCTGGAGGTGGTGCTGCCGGCGAAGCACAGCCGGGCGGGGATCCCCCTCTCGGACCTGGGGCTGCCCAAGGGCGTCCTGGTGGCGCTCCTGGGCAGGGGGAACCGGGTCTTCGTCCCCATGGGTTCGACGAAGCTGGAGCCCGGCGACCACCTCATCCTCTTCGCCTCGACGGCCCTGATGCGCGAGGCCGTGGAGCTCTTCGGGGAGGAGCAACCGTGACGCGGGCACCGGCAGGAGGCCTTCACCGATGAAGGTGGGGATCGTCCTCCGCGTCCTCTCCTTCATCTGCGCGATCGTTTCCCTGTTCATGCTCCCCCCGCTCCTCCTGGCCCTCCTGGACGGCAAGGGAGACGCCGCCGCCTTCGCCCTCTCCCTCGGCGTCGGAATCCTGCTGAGCCTGGGCCTCTTCCTGGCCGGTCGGCGCTGGCGGCCCGGCCCGCTTGGGGACACCCTGGGCATCCGTGAGGCCGTGGGCGTCGTGGGCTTCGCCTGGGTGATCGCCTCGGCGGTGGGGGCGCTGCCCTACTGGCAGTTTGGCGCGGCGCCCCGCTACGTCGACGCCTTCTTTGAAACCATGTCGGGCTTTACCACCACGGGGGCCACGGTGCTGGCCGACGTGGAGGCCCTCCCCAGGGGCATCCTGCTCTGGCGCGGGCTGACCCACTGGCTTGGGGGCATGGGGATCATCGTCCTGAGCCTCGCGATCCTGCCCTTCCTGGGCGTGGGGGGCATGGAGCTCTACAAGGCGGAGGTGCCCGGCCCCACGCCGGAGAAGCTGACCCCGCGCCTCCACCAGACCGCCCTGCTCCTGTGGGGGGTCTACCTCGCGCTGACGCTCGCCGAAACCCTCCTGCTGATGCTGGGGGGTATGAGCCTCTTCGAGGCGGTGGTCCATTCCTTTGCCACCATCGCCACGGGGGGCTTCTCCACGCGGAACGCCTCGATTGCCGCCTTCCGCAGCCCCTACGTCGAGTGGGTGATCACCGCCTTCATGTTCGCATCGGGCGTCAACTTCTCGCTCTACTTCCTGCTCTTCGCGAGGCGCTTTCGAGCAGTCCTGGGCGACGAGGAGCTGCGCTGGTACGCCGCCATCGTCGCGGCCTCCGCCCTGGCCATCGCCCTCTGCCTCCTCCGCCGCGGCGACTTCTCCGGGGTCGAGCCCGCGCTGCGCGCCTCCTTCTTCCACGTGGTGAGCCTGATCACCACCACGGGGTTCGTCACCGAAAACTACGACCTGTGGCCCGAGTTCGCCCGGTTCCTGCTCCTGATCCTGATGGTGGTGGGGGCCTGTGCCGGGTCCACGGGGGGCGGGTGCAAGGTCGTGCGCTTTCTGGTCCTGCGCCGTCAGGTCCAGGCGGAAACCCTGCGCCTGCTGCACCCCAGGGCGACGGTCACGGCGCGGATGAACGGGCGGGCCATCGGCCCTGACGTCATGGACTCCGCCTCGGCCTTCCTGGTCCTCTACCTCCTCATCATGACTTCGGCCACGCTCGCGATCACCGCCTTCGGTCACCCGAAGCTCGACGTGATGTCGGCCTTCTCCGGGGTGGTGGCCTGCCTCAGCAACGTGGGGCCGGGGCTGGGCGCCCTGGGGCCCGTGGAGAACTTCGCCTGGCTGCCCGCGGGCGTCAAGTGGGTCCTCTCCTTCTGCATGTTGGCGGGACGGCTTGAGCTCTTCGCCGTGTTCCTTCTCTTCCTGCCGGGGTCGTGGAGACGGTGAGGCGCCGGACGGGAGGTGAGCGAGGTACCGAGCGGTTTTGGCGAAAATCCGTCAGCGTTCCCTAAGCATTCGGCACGTTCCTGCCCCGCCTGAGGTCTGGTAAAATACCACACTGAGTGCATTCCGACGGAGGTCGATTTCTGGAAGACTTCGTCCGGAGCCTGTCGACCCCTGGCTCCTGCGGAGGGTGAACGTCAGGTGAAGACAACGATGACGCCTTCAAAAGCGTTAAAAGGACTGAAAACTTATGGAGTATGATCCCCATCTGCCAGAGGCGGAGGCCCCGTTCTCTACCGAGGAGGCCGCCCCTCAGGGCCCGAAACAGAAAAAGCTGAAGCTGTCGAAGGTCCCCCCTCAGACCGGGAAGGGGACGCCAGGGGACGGCCGCGTCCCGAAGCGCCTTCAGGCGGCCTCCTTCTTCTGTGGCGCGGCCGTCATGGTGCTGGAGCTCACCGGCTCCCGCCTGGTGGCGCCGTTCCTCGGCACGTCGCTGGTCGTCTGGACAGCGCTGATCGGCGTGATCATGACGAGCCTCTGCGTCGGAAACTGGCTGGGCGGCTGCCTGGCGGACCGGCGTCCGGAGGCCCGTCTGCTGGGCCGCATCCTCCTCCTGGCCGCCGCGATCCTGGGGGCGACGGCCTTCGCCAGCAACGCGATCCTCACCGCTCTCCTCCGGCTCTCCCTCAACCTCTACCTGACATCCGTTGCGGCCGCCCTCGTGATCTTCACCCCGACGACCCTGCTCCTGGGCATGACGTCACCCTTCATCGCGCGCCTGGCCCTGCGCGACGTGGCCTCGTCGGGCGGCACGGTGGGGCGCCTCTCGGCCCTGAACGCGGCGGGGAGCATCCTGGGGACCTTCCTGGGCGGCTTCGTCCTGATCTCCCTCCTTCCCTCCGGGGTCATCCTGATGGGCCTCGCCAGCGCCCTTGCAGCGCTCTCCATGCTGCTCTACGCCGCCTCCTGGCGGGGCGTCCTCCTGACGGCGGCCTGCCTGGGCTGCGGCGCCTGGGCCTCCAGGGTGTACGGGCTGCCCATGACGCCCGTGGGCGTCCAGATCGACACAGCCTACAACCACATCTCCATCGTGGAGAGCCTCATGCTGCGCAACAACAACCGGCGCGTCCGCATCATGATGACGGACCCGGACGGGGCGCAGTCCCTGATGTACCCGGACAGCCCCGCGGAGCTGGTGAGCGACTACACCAAGTTCTACGACCTGGCCTTCCACTACAAGCCGGACGCGAAGCGGATCCTGATGCTGGGCGGGGGCGGCTACTGCGTGCCGCGTCACGTCCTGGCGGAGCGCAACGTTTCCATCGACGTGGTGGAGCTGGACCCCGGCGTCACGGAGGCGGCGCGGCGCTACTTCGACCTGCAGGACAGCCCGAACCTCAGGATATTTCACGAGGACGCCCGCTCCTTCCTGAACCGCATGGCGCAGGACCCGGAGGGGCAAGGGACCTACGACGCGGTCTTCATGGACGTCTTCGGCTCCTGGTACTCCATCCCCTTTCACATGACCACCGTGGAGGCCGCGCAGCGGATCCGCGCCCTGATGGCGCCGGACGGCGTCCTCATCACCAACGTCATCGCCGCGCTCTCGGGCCGGCGCAGCGGCGTGTTCCAGGGGATCTACGCGGCCTTCTCCCAGGCCTTCCCCCGGATGCTGATCTTCCCGGCCTCCGCTCCGGGGCCGGAGAGCGCGGAGGCTCTGCAGAACCTCATGCTGATGGCCCTCTGTTCGAGCGACCCCGCGGTCCCTCCGGCCCCCGA
Organism: Fretibacterium sp.; assembly: GCF_057312375.1. Lineage (NCBI taxonomy): Bacteria > Thermotogati > Synergistota > Synergistia > Synergistales > Aminobacteriaceae > Fretibacterium > Fretibacterium sp. Next base: position 6,808 of record NZ_DBHLDX010000024.1, on the reverse strand, counting down.
CGCGGGCGTCCTGCCCCTCCTGGCCCACCAGTGGCTGGACCCCTTCGTCCCGGAGGTCCCCGCCTTCACCGACGCCTTTGCCCCGGTGGAGCGCTACGCGCTGGCGCAGTAGGCGTGCGGACTCGGAGGTCCTGCCCGCAGCGAGGTCGCCCCTTGGGGCGCCGCTTTTGTTTTTGAATTTCGTTTGTGAAGGAAGGTTGTGTTCTCCTTGACGGATTCTCGGATGAAGTCCTCCAACAGGGCGGACCAGGCGAAGGTCGGCCCCGGCGCGGCCAGGAGGCCGATGCCCCTCGTCCCCGCGCCGATCCTGGTCCCGCTCTGGATCGTCGCTCTTGTCCTGCCCAACCTGGTCTACTCCGGCGTGCGGTTCGCCGACACGCTGCACATCATGAAGTGGGCCGTGGCGGGGTTCCCCGTCGCTCTTGCCCTCCTGGCGGCGGGCTGGCGCCTCGTCCGGAATGGGGGGGACCGCCTGACGCTGCGGGTGGACCTCTTCGGGTCGATCTGGGCCCTGATGTTGGTCTACTGCGCCCTCATGCCGCTTTGGACCCCCATCTCCTCCGCGACGGGGATGCTCCACGAGCTCGTCTGCCTGGCGGCGGTGTGGGCCTTTTACGTGCTGAGCGTCGATTCCTTCCCCAACGGGAGCCTGCGGCCGATCCTTTGGCTGGCCAACGTCAACGGAGCGATCAACGTCCTGTTCGCGGAGCTGCAGATTCGGAAGTTGAACGGCCTTGACTTCCTTGCGGGGACACCTCTGGCGGGCCTGCAGTCCCTGAGCTCCGTCATCCTGCCGACGCCGGGCAACTACATCGGGAACACCGCCCAGCAGAACATGTTTGGCCTCTGGATGGCCGTCTGCGTCATGAGCTCCGTCTACCTTTTCATCGCCTACGCCGTGGACGAGGAGGGCCGGAGGAGGCCCCTGTGGCTGACGGTCCTGAACCTGCTCCTGATGGGCGTCAACGTCTGGGGCCTGTGGAACAGCACCAGCCGGTCCGGAATCTTCTCCCTGTTCGCCGGACTCCTCGTGCTGGGCCTCGTGACCGTGGCCCGCTTCGGCCGGGCCTACGCCCTGCGCCTCGGACTGGCGCTCTTGCTCTTTATCGCCGTGCTGGGCGGCTCCATGGCGGTCAACCGCGCGCGGAGCAGCGACCTCATCGCCAAGACGGGGGACATGGTCCAGAACGCCTGGACCGTCGGCGGCCGCATCGGCATCTGGACCACCTCGAAGGCCATGTTCCGAGAGCACCCGGGGGGCGTGGGCATCGGGCAGTTCAAGTGGCACTACCTGGAGGCTCAGCGGGAGGCCTTCAAGACCAACCACGAGCCCTGGTACCAGTGGCAGTACACCCACTGGGCTCACAACGAGTTCCTGCAGTGGTTCTGCGAGGCGGGCGTCCTGGGGGGCGTCCTGCTCCTCGCGATGTTCGGCCTGTGGGGCGTCGCCGTCGTGACGCACCTCCTGAAGGGCCGGCACCTGCCCCGGGAGGCCATCTGGGCCTGTGCGCTCGTCACCCTCATCGCCTTCAACGCCCTCTGGACCCGCCCCTTCCACCGGATCGAGAACATCCTGTGGATGGCGCTGGCCTTCGCCATCACGAACCGGGAGGTCCTGACGGGGAGCCTGGGCTGGTCCGCGGCCCTGGCGAAGCGGGCGTCGCGGCTGATGGGAGCCCTCTTCTTCGTCGCCGCCGTCGCCGGGTCGGCCTACCTCCTGAGCGGCATCGAGGGGAACCTCCTGCTGCGGAGGGCGCTCAACACCTCCAACGCCGTCCTGCAGCGGGGCTGGCTGGAGAGGGCCGCCGCCCACCCCATCGTCCGGGAGGACGCCATCAAGAACCTGGGGTACCACTACCTCCAGGTGGGGGACCAGGCGGGCGACTTCAACGCCCTGAGTCGCGGCTTCAGCCTTCTGCTGGATCACTTCCGCCGCGAGCCCCACTCCGAGGACATGAGCCAGCTCCTGCATTGGGCCCAGCGCTTCCAGGCCCAGGACGTGCTGAGGGAGCTGGCGAGCTACCTCAAGCCGGGGACCTTCCAGTTGGTGCCCCAGCCGGGCATGACGGACCGCCTGGGCCGCTCCGTCGACGCCCTGGTCCTGGTGCCGCTCCAGCAGTCGGGTGGGATGACCTACGAGGGGGCCGAAGTGTCGCGCCAGTCCATGGACGCCCCAGCCTCCGAGTGACGGAGCGCCCCATGCGCCGAACCGGCTTCACGCTCATCGAGGTCATGATCGCGGTGATGCTGACGGGGATGGTGACGGCCCTGGCCCTTGCGCCCGTCATCGTCACGGTTCGGCGCGTCGTGGAGCTTCAGCAGGACTACTCCGACGCCTCCGCCCTCTCCCGCGCTCTGGCCTTCATCGGGCGTGACGCCGCGGCCGCGCTGCGGGCGGCTCCGGTCCCGATCATCGTGAAGGACGGCAGGGTGTTGGGAGGGGGGGACGACGACGTCCTGATCGTGATGAGCGCCTCCCCCGCGAGGCAGGACGTGGCGGCGGGCAGCCTGGTCTACCGGGTCGAACGGGGCAGCCCGATGCGTCAGGACCTCCTGCCGGGGCTCTACCGCTGGGTGCTGTCGGGGAAGCTGCCGACCGAGGTGGACCCCGACAAGTTGAGAGGTGAGGAGGGGCAGCTCGTCCTTCCGGGGGTGACGGGCTTCCGCGTCGAGGTCCCCGTGGATGGGGAGGAGCGCCGCAAGGAGTACAAGGGCCCCCTCCCCGCCGGGCTCTTCATCGCCCTGACTCGGGGGACGGGGAAGGAGGAGGAGAGCGCTGAGGACTTCGCCATGTTCCCGTAGGCGGCGCGGCTTCGTGCTGGTGTCCGTGTTGATGCTGGGCACGCTTCTGATCGCCTGCGCCACGGCCTTCGCCTGGTTCGTCCGCCTCCAGGTGCGCAGCGTCCTCCAGGAGCGGACGGCCCTGACGAATCGCAGCATGGCTCAGGTGCTCGCGGACTCCGTCATCAACGCCATCGCCGAGGTCAGCGGCCGGATGGACGCCGACAGCCCCCGTCAGCAGTGGTTCAAGCCGTTCCTCTTCCCGGCCGACGGGCTGGGGCTGTGGGCTGTGCAGGTGAGGCCGCTGGACGACAAATTCCCCATCCGCAAGCTCTTCCTGCCGGACGGCAACACCGTGAGGCAGGAGCTGCGGGGCCCGTGGGAGGACCTGTGGGACGCGCTGGGGCACCGGGAGCTGGCCACGCCGATGCTGGACTTTCTGGATCGGAACGACAGGGGGCGGGTCGGCGGCGTCGAGCGGAAGGAGTTCATCAACCGCCCGCCCTTGGACCTCTCGGAGCTCCTGCTGCTGAAGGAGCTCACGCCGGAGGTCCTCCGGGGCGGGAACGGCAGGCCGGGCCTGAGCGACTTCTGCACGCTCTGGAGCGACGGGAAGATCAACCTCAACTCGGCCCCCCTCCCCGTCCTGCGCCTCCTGCCGGGGCTCGACGGCGGACAGGCGGAGCGGGTCGAGGCCTACCGGAGGGAGCACGTCCTGAGGAGTCTGCAGGACGTGCAGTCCATCCCCGGACTCACGGCCCGGACGGCCACGCGACTGACGAACCTGGCCGCCTTCAAGAGCCGCTACTTCGCCCTGCGCGTCGAGTTCGTCGACGAGTCGCCGGGAGGGACCTCGTTCAACATCATCTTTGACCGGACGGAGAAGAAGGTCGTCCGCTGGGAGGAGTCATGAGAGTGCGTTCGCTTTTCAAGAGAGGGGCCGTTTCCGAGTCCGTCAGGTTCCGGCGTCTGTCCGGCGGGGAGCTGCTGCCGCTGTCCTCCGCGTCGGGGGCGCGTCGGGGCGCCCTGGAGGTGACGCTGGTCCCCATGCGGTCCCTGGCCCTGGCCCCCTTCTCCTTCCCCTTCGCCAACCTCGCCAAGGTGCGGGAGGCGCTTCGGCTTCAGGTCGTGCCCTATGCCGCAGCGGGGGAGATCGAGCTGTTCCCCGTCGTCATGGAGCGGGCCGGCCGAGGGGTGTCGGGGTCGGTGTGGTACCTCTCCCCCTCGGAGCTGAACCTCCCCCTCGACGGGGGCCGGTCGCTGGTCTGGCCCGCGCCGCTGCCCCTGGCCGCGCGGGTGCAGGGGACCGGGGTCGCCCTGTGGGCGGACGAGGAGAACCTCTGCTCGATCCTGTGGCAGGACTGGAAGCCAGCCCTCACCCGCTGGACGTCGCGGGACCGATCCTCCCCGGAGGCGGAGCTGGCCTGGTTCGACCGCTGCTGCGCTGCCCGCAAGCTGGAGAGGGGCGCGTCCTTCGTCCTCGACGCGCGGGACCCCGGTGCCGCTGCGACGCTGGAGGACTCCGCGCGGGAGACCCTGCCCCACTGCCCCTGGCTCCGGACGCTCAACCTCTCCCGCAGGGCGCTGGAGGGGGCCATGGGCCTCGAACGGGACGTCCGGCTCATGACCCGCGCCGCCTGTTGGATCCTCCTGATGGGGGCCTTGACGCTGGCGGGGAGCGTCCTGCGCTGGCGACAGGCCCTGTCCCGGGTCGATGGAGCCCGCCTGAGGTCCGAGGACCTGTACCGCCAGGCCTTTGACCCGACGCACACGGGGCGCATCTCGAACCCCGTTGCCCTGGCGCGGGACCGGATCGCCGAGCTTCAGGGCGGCACGGAGGGGCGCGAGCTGGGGAGCGTGCTGGCGGACCTGGGCGCCGTCTTCGCGGAGAACCCCAGCATGGATGTCAAGGTGGACGTCCTGCGCTATAATGCGGAGGGACTGGACTGCACGGGATCGGCCCCGGACATGAGCACGGTGCTGGCCTTCCGCAAGGCCTGGGAGGGGCGGGCCGCGCTTTCGCAGCTGGACAACACGCAGAGCGTATCGGGCGTGGGGTATCGCTTTGACCTCCGCGTCCGCTGGCAGCCTCTGGGAGGCGGGGAATGACGATGAACTTTGACGGGACGATCAACAACGCGCGGGCTGTCCTTCGGGGCGAGGCTCCGGGGTCGGTGCGCTTTCTGGCCGTCGCCCTCCTGGCGCTGGGGGTCTGGACAGCGGTGAGCTGGGTGTCGGGGTGGACCACCGAGGCCTCCGCCGCGCTGGCGACCCAGGAGGGGCGTCTGCGGACCCTCTCCATGCTGGCGGAGGAGTACCGCCGCATGGCGCCCGCCGGAGGGGCGGGCGCGTCGGAGGGGGCCGTGGATGTCCCCACGGTGTTCGCCCAGGTCTCCGAGCGGATGGAGCTGGGCAGCCGCGTGAACCGCATCTCGCCGGACGGAAAGAATCAGTCCGTGGAGATCAACCGGCTCCACGCGGAGGAGTTGGTGGAGCTGAACCAGCAGCTGGCGGTGCGGGGCGTGCACTTCCTCTCTGCGGAGGTACGGGCGCTGCCCGCTGGGGACAAACAGCTCCTGTCGGTCTCCGCGATCATCGGCCCCGTCAAGGGGGACGCCGGACGATGAGGCGGCTGGCGACGCGTCTCCTGAAGGCGCTTCTGTTTCTGGTCGCCTTCGTGGCCGCGCTCTGGACCTTCCTGCCCTGGCGCGAGGCGGGCGTGGCCTCCCTGACCCTGGCTGGGGACGTGCTGGAGCGGCACGGCATGAGACTGGCCTTCTCGGACGTGGAGGCGGCGGGAGGGGGCTTTACGGTCAACGGGCTTGCCGTGAGCGGCTTCACGACCTTTTCGTTCAGGTCCCTCACCCTGCGCCCTCAGCTGATGGCGAGCCTGCTGAGCCTGGCGCCGGTCTGCGAGGCGGACTTCACCGGGGGCGAGATGACGATGGGTCAGGCGATGAACTTCGGGGACGGCGGCTTCCTGCTGACGGCGGGCCGGGACGGTGTGCTGTTGGAGCAGCTGCGAACGGACGGGGACTTCGCGATTTCGGGCTTCGTGGCGCTGGACCCGGGCCGCATGAAGATATCGAGGGCCGAGGCTGCGATCTCCGTGCCTCAGTCCTTTGAGGGCAACATGGAAACGCTGCAGGGCTTCCTGCCCCTGGTTCGCGAGGGGAGCGGCTGGGTCCTGCGCCGCGCTCCGTCGGAAGGGGGCGCGGCGCAATGAGGGGCGAGCTGGTGTCCTCCCTCAGGGGAAGGCTCTCCCGCCTCCGGGATCGGACGCGCCGGGAGGCTGCGGCTCCGCGCGGTGCTGAGGGAGGGCGCGTCTATGCGGCGTGGCTCTGGCTCCTGCCCGTCCTGCTGGGGCTGACGCTGGGCTGGTTCGCCGACGCCTGCCTCGAAACGCTCCTGGGGCGCTTCGGCACGGGGCGCGCCGTGGACCGGTCCGCCCTGCCTGCGGAGGCGGAGAGGGCGTCCTCCGTCGGTGCCGGCATGGAGGAGTTCCTGACGGCCAACCCCTTCCGCGTTTCGCCGATGGAGGCGAGCCTCCCGACAGCCCGGAGCGCGGACGTGGAGGTCACCGGCTCCCTGGCGACGGCTGTGCTACGGGGGACCCTGCCGAACGTGGGGGCCTGGATCGAGGACAAGGGCAAGGTGCGCCTGGTGCTGATGGGGACCAGCTTTGATGTCTACACGCTGGCGAAGGTCACCTACCGGGAGGCCGTCTTCGTCAAGGAGGACGAGGTGGTGGTGCGGGAGCTGCGCTACAGCGAGCCCGGTTCGGAGCGGGGTGCGTTCTCCACCCCCACAGCGGAGGCCCGGCCCGTGGGCATCCCGGAGGGCAGCGTGACGCCCGCCAGGCCGGGGGAGCAGGACGGGGAGGTCCCGAGCGAACTCGTGACCAGCCTGGTGCAGAACCCCTTCGACGAGTTGAAGAAGATCCGCCTGCGCCCCAACGACGGAGGAAACGGCCTCGAGATCCAGTGGATCCAGGACGACAGCATCCTGAAGCAGCTGGGCGTGCAGA